>BTQO01000015.1:0-14459 GCA_036985915.1 Gammaproteobacteria bacterium
ATTCCCCGGTATAGAAGTGATTTCAATTGGCCAGAAAATCGTACTGCACCGCAAAGGCGTACCGACCAGCCCCGCTATCGGGATCAGGATTCCTATCAGCGCCGGTACAGGCCGTGGGGTGAAATACCGGACGACACCAGGCGGCAGGATCGCCCGGGTGATAGGTATAACCAACGTCCTGAACGAAAAGGTATTACACCGCCTGCCTATTATGTCCAGCCCGGCTATCCGCCCTATGGTGCGTGGAATCAGCCGTACATGGCAGCACCCTATGGGTTTGCCAACCCCATTCATGGGGGGTTCGGAGGCCCCTGGTCTGGAGCACCAGGCATGTTTGGCATAACCCCATGGTTTGACTGATATTGTTATATTGTTGAGTTCGAGGTTTGTTTTCAATGAAACGCTATCGATTGTTCCTCGCCGCGCTCGTTCTGGTTGCAGTAAATATGACAGCGAATGCAACTCAGCGCGTAGAGTTTTCAGCGGATGCAGTCCAAACTGGCCCTGACAAACGAACGCAAAGCAGACGAATGTATGTTGGGAGCAATGGCATTCGTAATGAGGGTGGTGTACAGGGCAAGCAGGTTATTCAGATTATCAATCAATCAACGGGGGTTAGTTGGACGTTATTTCCTGAACAACGGTCTTATTTGGAAATGGCGATACCTGCAATTGCAGCCCAGATGGTTGGATCGAGTATTAAAAATCCGTGTGACGCCATGCCGGGTGCGAGTTGCAGGCAACTTGGAAAGGAAATGCTTAATGGGCGAAATACGGCCAAGTGGGAGATTACGGGCACCATGAATGGTAAACAGGTACGTGGATTTCAGTGGATTGATGAACAAAACAAACTACCAGTACGCCAGTACATGCCTGACGGGGCCGTAATAGAGATGGTGTTCAAGGGCAGGGAAAGGATTCAGGGCAGGAATACCGAGAAATGGCTCGTTGAGGTGAGAACATCGCAAGGACAATCAAGCCGGTCAACGCAATGGTACGATCCAGAGTTGAAGGTTACGGTGCGAGAAGAACACGCGGGTGGGTTTGTTAACGAATTGCGTAATATACGCACCGGTAAACAAAATCCGGAACTATTCACATTGCCTGCAGGGTATAAAAAGATTTCAATGCCTATCCCTGCGTCGGGACATCGATAACGGGAAATGTGCATACCAAATGCAATTACTTGGGTTCAGGATAAATCCAGGGCAACCTAACACACATTCGTTTATTCGAATTTGATTACAACTTGCGTCAGAAGAGGGTTGGGCGGTTGGATCTTAAAAGCGTATGGTATGATTTTAGCGCGATGTACACGTATCTGGATAAGACCTGAAGTTGGAGTGGGCGTGTGATCACTGTTATTGGCAATCTTAAGGGTGGCGCGGGTAAAAGTACTGTTGCCTTCAACATGGGAATCTGGCTCTCAATGGCCGGTGAGTCTGTCGTTGCCTATGATCTTGATCCCCAGATGACGCTTACCGATGTAATAACGGTAAGAAATGAAGAAGGTTTCCTGCCGAGTTTTCCGGTGTATCTACCTGACAAGCAGCTAACGCAGAAACTGCAATCACATAGTGGCGAGGTGCTGGTTGACGTAGGATCTGCAAACCTGGAGGGAATGCGTGCAGCACTTTCATTGGCGGATCGTGTAATTATTCCTGTGCCGCCAAGCCAGGCTGATATCTGGTCAACACAGCGTTTTTTGCGCATTATCGAGGAAGCAACGGATGGTAGCAACACAGTAGAAGTGCTCGGTTTTATTAATCGTGCGGATACGCACCATGCAATTCGTGAATCAGATGAAGCCGCCGAAGCGCTTTCGGTTATGCCAGGAATCGAACTTATCAAGAAACGTTTGTCTCAGCGTACGTCATTCAGGCGCTCATTCAGTGAAGGTCTTGCTGTATTTGAGCTTGAGCCGCGAGGTAAAGCATCAATTGAGTTTCTTGCGCTGGCTGAACATCTATACTAGTACAATAAGTAGGCCGACATATATGAAGGTAAAAAAGTGATGAGAGCGATAACAAAAAGTTTATTAGTCGCATTGGCGCTTGTGCTGGTCATAATTGCTGCCATGTATGTATACCGCGAACCGATTTTAAATCTAACGGTTGATGTGCTTGCATATACTGACAGCGCCAAGACTGATTCAGCGGCAGTAGTTTCAACCGATGTTTCACAAAAGGCTAAGGCGGATAAGGAAAAACCAGGAACCCCGTTGATATTCGCGGTTCCGGATCAGTCCAGTCGCAAACCAGCGACCAAACGTGCCGTGGCTGACCAACCTCAATCTGCGCAAGCTACTTCAATTAAGAGCCAAACGAACAATCAAACAGGCAGCAGTGCCACAAGCGCTATGGTTGGCCGGCCGCCAGCAGTTCACGGCGGTCCACTATTAGATAGCACTTCTGCGGAAACCGCAGGGTATCCAGCAGCGACCAAATCGCAAGCTGGTGCCGAAACCGCAGGGTATCCAGCAGCGACAAAATCACAAGCTGGTGCCGAAACCGCAGGGTATCCAGCAGCGACAAAATCGCAAGCTGGTGCCGAAGCGCACGAGGGTCCGAAAGTAGCGATTAACGAAATGGAAAAATTATACCAGGCACGGCGCATGGTCTGGCAGGGACAGTACGATCAAGCCATTAGGTTGTATCAAGAGCTGATCCAAAATGTGCCTACCAGTGCAGACTATCAAGGTGAACTGGGTAATGTCTATTATTCGCGCGGTATGTATGCCGAGGCGACTGATGCGTATGAAGCAGCAGCAAGATTACTGATCAAGTCCGGTGATATGGGCCGCGCCTGGCAAGTCATCAGTGTGATTCGAACTTTGGATTCACGGCGTGCCAATCAGCTTGATAACCTGCTTATAGGTAATGACCGACCGCAAACAGGAATGGTGCCAGGCTATCCACGTTGAAATAACGATGGGAGGCGTCATGGGATTTATTAGGAACGTTTTTGCGCTAATCGGGCTGGTTGCCCTGATTGCAGCTGGCTACGGCTATACAAAGATCAATAGCACCTTGGCAGAATATGGGCTGGATGTAGACCGGTTGTCCACATTAATGGATGAGATGGACCCAAAGGCCCCGGAAGTTTACAAACCAATGATCAAGCGAATGCTTGAAACCATGAATACAGCTGAAGCAACAGTCTGGAAAGTTCCTGTTGCTAACGGGCTATCAGTTGAAGATGTTGAAGAGGCGATGCGTTTTGTTGCAAATGAGCACAACATTAAGAATGTTGGTGAATTGCCGCTTTCCAAGCAGGTTGAGGCGATGACAGGTGAAAAGCAGCGTTATTTGAACATTTTCATGTTTTGCGATCCGCTAACAGCAATCAAGATGATCAAGCACAGTGATGCATACTCCGCTTATTTGCCTTGCAGAATTGCGTTATTGGAGGACAAAATCGGAAAGTACTGGTTGTATGCCCTGGATTTGGACATGATGATCTGGGGCGGTGCGCCACTCCCGGCTAATCTGAAAGAGGAGGCGATTAAAGTTAGAACTATACTTCTGGATATTATGGAGCGTGGTGCAAAGGGCGAATTTTGAGTTGCAAGTAATTTTGTATATTTAAGGAAGCCGCGGAATAAAACAGAGTTTCCTTAGGCAGGTGCAATCAAGCGCTGATCTTTTGAGGCTCTTTTGGCAGTTCACCGGGTTCGCAGTAAAGGCCATGCAAGGCTTCCAGTATGCGTGAACCCTCGGTGCTATTGAGTGCGTAATAAATATTTTGTGCCTCGCGACGTGTTGAGACCATGCCCTCATGACGCAATCTGGCCAGGTGCTGTGACAACGTGGTTTGGCGCAAGCCAACAAGCTCTTCGAGCTCGCGAACAGATTTTTCGCCACTGACAAGATGGCACAAAATCATCAAGCGGTGTTCATTGGCGAGCGCTTTGAGCAGGTTGGATGCCTGATGCACATTCATTCTGATCGCCTCAGAATTCATTATTCGGTACCTGGATTAGCCATAATTAATATTATAATAAACGAATATACGCATTAAATAAAGGCTTAGGTTGGGCGGGTGTCCGGATCAGGTTGGAACCGTGGGCGTTCGACGTCTATAATACCCGGCTGCAGTTGGCTGTCAGGTAGGCTGGCTGGCAGGTGTGTGCAGTCCGGGGTGGCGTCCTATTGGATGCTAAATAACAAAATGGGCCCTTTGGCCCATTTTTTGTGGGTTGAGCCCGGCCCTGGAAGTTAAGCAGTATTGATATTAAGTTTAGTGGATTCAATGGGTTGTAAACAGAATTGAATATGATGTCTAGGCATATAGGCGAAGTTACGAACAGGCCCCGAACGTCGGTATGTATGCCGGAAGTTTCCGGGCTGATTGATCGGCTCAGGCCGGTGGTTGAGACGATGGGATGTGAGGCGGTTGGTCTGGAATTAAAAGGCTCAGGTCGCCATCAGGTGCTTAGGTTATACATTGATCGGCCGGATGGTGTGACCCTGGATGATTGCACCAATGTCAGTCATCAGGTGAGCGCGTTGCTGGATGTCGAAGACCCGATACCGGGGCAGTATGTACTCGAGGTGTCTTCGCCGGGTCTGGACCGGCCGCTATTTACTGCGGATGACTTTATCCGCTTTGCGGGTCACCAGGCGCGGGTTGAGCTATCGATGCCCATGGATGGACGCCGCAGGTATAAAGGCGAATTGTGTGGTGTCGAAGGCGATAAGGTTATTTTATTTTGTGAAGGGGCCCGTGCGCAGTTACCAATTGCAAAGATAACGCACGCACGATTGGTACCCGATTTGTAATATTGGCGGAGTTGTTATGATGAATAAAGAAATTCTGCTGGTTGCAGAAGCAGTATCGAATGAAAAAGGTGTACCCAAGGAAGTTATATTCGAAGCCATCGAAGCCGCACTAGCGTCCGCAACAAAAAAGCGCTATCGCGAAGATATCGAGGCGCGCGTGTCCATTGACCGTGATTCCGGTGATTATGAAACCTTTCGGTGTTGGGAGGTCGTTGAGGATGAACCGGAACTTGAATTCCCTGACCATCAAATACGGTTTTCAGATGCTCAGGAGAAAAACCCTGATATCAAGTTAGGTGAATATACCGAAGAACCTGTTGAGTCGGTTGAATTTGGCCGAATCGCAGCACAGGCAGCTAAACAGGTGATTGTGCAAAAGGTTCGTGAAGCAGTGCGGGCACAGGTCGTGGATGCATATAGAGATCGTGTTAACGAAATGGTTAATGGCGTTGTAAAACGGGTAGAGCGCGGCAATGTATATCTTGACTTAGGGGCCAATGCAGAAGGATATATTGCACGCGATGAATTGATTTTACGTGAAAACATTCAACCCGGTGATCGTGTGCGCGGTTATCTTCGAGAGGTGCGATCAGAAGTACGCGGCCCACAATTGTTTATCACTCGTACAGCACCGGAACTACTCATTGAGTTATTCAAGTTAGAAGTGCCAGAGGTTGGACAGGGTATTATCGAGATCATGGGTGCGTCGCGTGATTCCGGATCACGAGCCAAAATCGCAGTACGTACAAAAGATAAGCGTATTGATCCAGTTGGTGCCTGCGTAGGCATGCGTGGTTCAAGGGTCCAGGCTGTGTCTAACGAGCTGGCTGGCGAACGTGTTGACATTATCCTCTGGGATGAAAATCCGGCGCAGTATGTAATTAATGCTATGGCGCCTGCAGAAGTACTTTCAATTGTTGTTGATGAAGATGCTCATTCAATGGATATTGCCGTCAGTGAAGAACAACTCTCGCAGGCAATCGGTCGCGGAGGGCAGAACGTAAGGTTGGCATCGCAACTGACAGGTTGGGAGTTGAATGTTATGAACGAACAGCAGGCTCTTGAAAAGAGCGAGAAAGAATCTTTGAACCTGCAAAAATTGTTCATGGAGCAACTGGATGTCGATGAGGACGTCGCGTTAATCCTGGCTCAGGAGGGCTTCTCATCGGTAGAGGAAGTTGCCTATGTTCCAGCGAAAGAACTACTGCAAATAGAAGAATTCGATGAAGAAGTTGTCGAGGAACTGCGTCAGCGGGCCCGGGATGTCCTTCTTACGCTTGCAATTGCTACTGAAGAGAAGCTTGGTGATAACAAACCCGCTGAAGATCTGCTTGAACTGGAGGGTATGGATAACGATCTTGCATACCAGTTAGCCAGTCACGGTATCGTGACTCGCGAGGATCTGGCTGAACAGGCAGTTATTGACCTAACAGAAGATTGTGGTGTTGATCCGGAGCGTGCGGCAGCGCTCATTCTTACGGCACGCGCCCCATGGTTTGCTGAAGAACAGCAAGGTTAACTTGATATGATTGCAACGAATGTAACCGTCAAACAGCTTGCAGAAGTTGTGGGTACGCCCGTGGAACGCCTACTCGAACAAATGGGCGAGGCAGGGTTAAACATGACCAGTGCCGATGACCAGGTTACTGATGAAGAAAAAATGCAGCTTTTGTCATGGTTGCGTAGTAATCGCGGTGGTGAGTCGGGTGGTGAGCGTGCAAAAGTTACCCTGAAACGCAAATCAATCAGTCAACTACGCGTATCCGGTTCCTCAGGCCGCACCAAGACGTTCAATGTTGTCAATGTTGAGGTGCGCAAAAAACGCACCTACGTCAAGCGAAGTGTCGCTATAGACGAAGAACAAAAGCGTAAGGATGAAGAGCAAGCGCAATTACAGGCGAAGTTGGCAGTACAGGCAGAGGCAAAGGCCGCCGAGGCCAAGAAAGCGGCAGAGTCCGAGGAGCCCGAGGCAGTCGCTGACGAGCCCCAGACAACACCTGAGTCAATGCCTGCAACTGCAGAAGAGACGCCTTCACCTGAAGTTGAGACTGCTGCAGGGCGTCAAACCAGGCCTGCCGATGAGGAAGCACGGATCGCAGCACCGCCTGCTGACGGGTTGCCCTCAAAAGAGGGTAAGGAGAAGAAAGAAGCTAAAGGTTCCAAGAAAGCCAAACAATCCTCGCGAGCGGAAGCTCGCAAGGCTGCAGAGGAACGCGATGAACGAGCGTCAACGCGGTATGGTCGTGAGGAGCTTCATGTGGCGGCCAAGGTTGGCCGGCGCAAGAAAAAGAGACGTCCGCGTTCAGTTACACCGACGGTTGAAGCGCAACATGGGTTTGAAATGCCGACCGAACCCGTGGTGCGAGAAGTTGAGTTGCCAGAAACGATTACCGTCTCAGATCTTGCTCAGAAGATGGCGGTTAAGGCCCCTGAGGTCATTAAAGTTATGATGAACATGGGTTCAATGGTGACCATTAACCAGGTGCTCGATCAGGAGACGGCCGTAATTGTCGTAGAAGAAATGGGCCATGAGACCAAACTGATTAGCGGCGATGAAGTAGAAGCCAACCTGATCAATCTCGAACAGCAGGCGTTAGGTGAAGAAACTCCCAGGGCGCCGGTTGTGACCATTATGGGGCACGTTGATCATGGCAAGACATCATTGCTTGATTATATTCGTACAACAAAAATCGCCGAAAGCGAAGCTGGAGGTATTACGCAGCACATTGGCGCCTACCATGTAGATACGGATCGCGGCATGATCACATTCCTGGATACGCCAGGCCATGCGGCATTTACTGCCATGCGCGCAAGAGGTGCGAAAGTCACCGACATCGTTGTGTTAATTGTTGCTGCCGATGATGGCGTTATGCCTCAAACAGTTGAAGCGATACAGCATGCACATGCTGCAAAAGTTCCAATCATTGTTGCGATCAATAAAATCGACCGCGAGCAGGCCGACCCGGAAAAGGTGATACAGGAGTTAACCAAGCACGAAGTCATACCCGAGTCCTGGGGTGGTGATACGCAATTTGTCAACGTGTCTGCGAAAACCGGCCAGGGCATTGATGGCCTGCTTAATGCTATTTCCTTGCAAGCTGAGGTGATGGAATTAAAAGCGGTTGCCGAGGGGCCTGCTAGCGGCGTCATTATTGAAGCAAGCCTTGATAAGGGCAGGGGTCCGGTAGCGACGTTGCTGGTGCAAAACGGCACCTTGAATAAGGGTGACTTGATCCTTTCAGGCCAGGAATACGGAAGAGTGCGTGCCATGTTTGATGAATCCGGCCGCGAGATTACGCAAGCCGGCCCATCCGTACCCGTTGTCGCGCTGGGTCTTTCCGGGACACCGAGCGCAGGCGATGATGTTGTTGTCGTTAAGGACGAACGCAAGGCCCGTGAAGTCGCAATTTTCAGACAGAACAAACTACGCGACGTAAAATTGGCACAGCGTCAACAGGCCAGACTGGAAGACGCATTCGAGCAATTCAAGGAAAGCCAGTCGAAGTCAATTAACATTCTTATCAAAGCAGATGTGCAAGGCAGTGCGGAAGCGCTACGTGACGCGTTAGTGAAGTTATCTGATGATGAAGTCAGGGTTAATGTTATCGGCAGCGGTGTGGGCGGCATTACAGAGTCCGACGCCAATCTGGCTGTTGCATCAAATGCGATTATCCTGGGGTTCAACGTTCGTGCCGATGCTTCTGCGAGAATCGCAGTATCCGAAAATGAAGTCGATATGCGTTATTACAGCATCATCTACGAGGCAATCGAGGATGTTGAAAATGCAATCAAAGGCATGCTGGGGCCAATCATTAAGGAAGAAATTGTTGGCTTGGCAGAGGTCAAGGATGTTTTCAGGTCATCAAAGTTTGGTCCAGTGGCTGGTAGCATGGTAGTGGAAGGCGTGGTCAAGCGTAATAATCCGATTAGAGTGTTGCGGGATAACATAGTCATATACGAAGGTGAGCTGGAATCATTACGCCGCTTCAAGGATGATGTTAACGAAGTCCGCGCAGGCACCGAATGCGGTATTGCCGTGAAAAACTATGATGACGTAAAACCAGGTGACCAGATCGAAGTTTTCGAGCGTATAGAAGTTCCCCGTAACACATAACATCTTTTATGTATCACCATGCCACGAGAATTCAACCGTACGCAGCGTCTTGGCGCTCAACTCAAGCGTGATCTATCCGAACTGATCCGGACTGAAATCAGGGACCTGCCTTCAATATTGACAGTGTCTGAAGTCAGGGTGACGAAGGATCTCTCCCAGGCAAGGGTTTTTATCTCAATGCTTGAGGAAGATAAAGATCGCGTCAAGACATGTATTGCAACGCTCAACGATTTCGCAGCACTGCTCAGGTGGCGACTTGGAAGGCGAATGAGAATCCGCGCTGTTCCTGGGTTGAGTTTTGTACATGATAATTCATATAGCCGCGGTGTTGAGTTAACCAATTTGATAGAACGCGCGGTAGCGGAGGACCAGGTGCATGCGTGTGATCGAGGGGAAGATGATGCCGGACACGGTGACGATACGACTGCTGAGGATGCATAGGCGCCCTGCCGGTTAATAAAGCAAGTTAGCTCAAATCATGCGACGTCACAAGAAATCTGGCCGGGCAATTCACGGTATATTGTTGTTGGATAAACCCATTGGCATCACTTCAAATGCCGCACTACAAAAAGTAAAATACCTGTTTAGAGCAAAAAAGGCGGGACACACCGGCAGTCTGGATCCGATGGCATCGGGGTTATTGCCAATATGCCTGGGCGAAGCGACCAAGATCACCGGTTTTTTATTGGATGCAGATAAGCATTATCATTTCACGTGCCGGCTTGGGATTACCACAACGACGGGAGATGCAGAGGGCGAAGTCGTCGAGATTTCAGAACCGGAACATCTCAACGATGATGCGCTTGGCCAAATAATTGATCGGTTCAAGGGCGTGCAGCAACAGATACCGCCGATGTTTTCCGCCTTGAAACACAAGGGTAAACGATTATATGAACTGGCCAGAGCGGGGCAGGTCGTCGAGCGAGCGCCACGCCAGATTGAAATACATACCATTGACGTGGTGCAGTATGACGGCAATGAACTTGAACTGGATGTTCGTTGTTCAAAGGGTACGTATATCAGGACGTTGGCGGAGGATATTGGCAAGGCAATTGGCTGCGGCGCACACGTCAATTCACTTAGAAGGATGGGCGTATATCCATTTGATGACCCAGCAATGGTGACGTTAGAGCAACTCCGTGCAGAATTAGATAGCGGTGGAACAGATGCCCTTGATGCCTTGCTGTTGCCACCCCAGGCAGCACTGGAACATTTTACCCAGCTTAAGCTCACAGATGATGCGGCCTATTACCTGCGTCAGGGGCAGGCCGTATTGGTACCACGTGCACCGACCAGTGGCTGGGTGACGCTGCAAACCCATGAAGGCAGATTCATCGGTGTCGGCCAGATTCTGGATGACGGCAAGGTGGCACCGCGGCGGCTTTTGAATCTCATGTGAATTGCTAAGCGGTGGCAAATCGTGAATCAGGCCGCCAGGAACCTTGTTCGAACGATGGCCCACAGGTACAATATTAGACCTCTTTAATACTTTGCAATGTCACTTCGCAGTGTCGCAGTGAAAATCGCGGATATAACGGTATGTCATTGAATGCAGAACAGAAAAGCAACATTGTTTCAGAATATGGGCGCTCCGCTCAGGACACCGGTTCACCTGAAGTTCAGGTCGCGCTGCTCACAAACAGCATTAGTGAATTGAGCAAGCATTTCACGACCCATGTTCACGATCATCATTCACGTCAGGGCCTGTTACGCATGGTAAGCCAGCGCCGCAAATTGCTCGACTACCTTAAAGACAAAGACTCGCAACGCTACCAGGATCTGATCGGTAAGCTTGGCTTACGTCGTTGAACACCCGTTTCATTCAGGCCCCCTTGCAGGGGGTTTTCTTTTATAAACAATTTAGCATGAGGATTGGCACGTGGCCGCAGTAAGCAAAACATTTCAATATGGCGCTCACCAGGTAACTTTGGAAACGGGCGAGATCGCTCGTCAGGCATCAGGCGCCGTCATGGTGAACATGGGTGAAACCATTGTTCTGGTAACCGTTGTTGGCAGGAAAGAGGCAATGGAGGGCCGGGATTTCTTCCCGATGACCATTGATTATCAGGAAAAAACGTATGCCGCGGGCAAGATCCCGGGCGGGTTTTTCAAGCGCGAAGGCAGACCCTCCGAGAAGGAGATTCTGACCTGCCGATTAATCGACCGTCCGATACGTCCGCTGTTTCCAAAGGGCTTTACAAACGAGGTGCAGGTCATTGCGACCGTTATTTCACTCAACCCGGAGGTTGATCCGGACATTCCCTCACTGCTGGGTGCTTCTGCTGCCATGTCGATTTCCGGGCTGCCGTTTAATGGCCCAATAGCCGCTACCCGTGTTGGCTACAAGGACGGTAACTATATTTTGAATCCAGATAAGTCGGAGCTGCTTGAATCAGATCTCAATCTGGTCGTGGCGGGTACCGAGCATGCCGTGCTCATGGTGGAGTCCGAGGCCAAAGAGCTGTCTGAATCTGTCATGTTGGGCGCTGTGATGTTTGGCCATGAACAGATGCAAACAGCCATCAAGGCCATCAACGAAATGAAGGCTGAAATTAACCCGGTACCCTGGGATTGGACACCGAAGGCGGTCGACGAAGCGTTGTCGTCTGCCGTTAAAGAAAGTTGCAGCAAGGAGCTTGGCGATGCCTATACGATTTCGGACAAGCTGGAACGTCAAAACCGGGTCGCCGAGGTTCGCAGTGAGGTGATTGAAAAGCTGTCAGGCGGTGAGGATGCTCAGTACACACCGGAGGACGTGCAATCCGCCTTTGAATCGCTGGAGAAAAGCATCGTGCGTTCACGCATTATCGATGGCGAACCGCGCATCGATGGCCGCGACTCCAGGACCATTCGCCCTATTACGATCCGCGTAGGCCTGTTGCCGCGTACCCATGGTTCTGCATTGTTTACCCGGGGCGAAACCCAGGCACTGGTGGTGACCACGCTTGGTTCTGGCCGCGACGCACAGATCATTGACGCAATTGAGGGTGAGCGCAAAGACCCGCTCATGCTGCATTACAATTTCCCGCCTTTTTGTGTGAATGAAACCGGTCGTGTTGGTTCACCCAAAAGACGCGAAATCGGTCATGGCAGGTTGGCACGCCGTGGCGTGCAGGCAACCCTGCCTTCACAGGAAGATTTTCCCTACACAATTCGCATTGTCTCGGAGATTACAGAATCCAATGGTTCAAGTTCCATGGCCTCTGTTTGCGGCACCAGTCTTTCCTTGATGGATGCCGGCGTACCGGTTAAAGCGGCAGTCGCCGGTGTTGCAATGGGCCTGGTGAAAGAAGGTGACCGTTTTGCCGTGTTGTCGGATATTCTGGGGGATGAAGATCACCTAGGCGATATGGACTTTAAAGTGGCCGGTACCCGTGATGGCATCAATGCATTGCAGATGGATATCAAGATTGATGGCATAACCAGGGAAATCATGGAAACCGCGTTAGAGCAGGCACGAGAAGGCCGGCTGCATATCCTGGGCGAGATGGATAAGGTGATTTCTTCGCCACGCGCAGAGATGTCGGAATACGCGCCACGCATGCTGACTGTGCGCATCAATCCCGACAAGATTCGCGACGTCATCGGTAAAGGTGGCGCAACCATTCGCGGTATTACTGAGGAAACAGGTGCGACCATCGATATCAGCGATGATGGCGTCGTCAAGATTACTTCCGTGGATCGCGCGGCTGGTGAAGAGGCCAAGAAGCGTATCGAGCTAATCACGGCAGACGTGGAGGTTGGTACCATTTATGATGGCCGCGTTGCCAAGCTGATGGATTTTGGCGCCTTTGTGAATATCCTGCCGGGCAAGGACGGTCTTGTGCATATTTCGCAGATCAGCAATGAACGCGTTGAACGCGTCAGCGATAAACTGTCCGAAGGTGATATCGTCAAGGTCAAGGTACTTGAGGTCGACAGGCAAGGTAGAATCCGTTTGTCGATGAAGGCAATTGCCGCCGAGTAAGCGATCAACCAAAGTTATGCGTATGTATAAGGGGGCAATAAGCCCCCTTTTTCGTTTGTTGCCGCCATGCAAGTTATTGCAGATGAAAATATTCCAGGTGTAGTCGAGGCCTTCGCCCAGTTTGGCGAGGTAACCTGCTTGCCCGGGCGATCTATCACGAAAACCGATGTACAAGATGCCACGATGTTGCTGGTGCGTTCGGTAACACGCGTCAACCTGGAATTACTTCAGGGCACTGCTGTCAAGCAGGTGTATAGCGCTACCATCGGTACCGATCATATCGACATTCCATGGTTGGCCGGGCAGGGCATTTCGTTTCACCATGCACCTGGTTGCAACGCACAGTCGGCCGCGGAATATGTGTTGAGTGCCTTGTGCGTGCTGGCAAAACGCCGTGGCTATCATTTGGCCGACAAACGCGTGGCGATTATCGGCTGCGGCAATGTTGGTTCGCGCGTGAAACGAATGCTCGATATCCTGTCTGTACCCGTGCTGGTCTATGACCCGCCATTACAGGGTGAGGGCTGCGAACTCGAATTTATCGATTTCGACACAGTGTTTGATGCCGATATCATCACGCTGCATGTACCGTTGACCAAAACCGGTCAATATGCCACGCACCACATGGTGGATGAATCATTTTTTCCCCGCATGAAACCCGATGCGGTGTTGATCAATACCTCACGCGGTGCTGTTGTGAACGAAACAGCGCTGATCGCATGGCTCGCGGCGCATCCAAATGCCAATGCCGTGCTCGATGTTTGGGAGAACGAACCTGGCATAAACAGATTGCTATTGCAGCGGGTGTTGTTAGGCACGGCCCATATCGCCGGTTACAGCCTGGATGGAAAATTTCGTGCAACCGAAATGCTTTACCAGGCTGCCTGTAATCAGAATAACGAAAAACCCCAATGGTCCAGTCATCAATTTTTAAAAGAAAAAGCAGCACCCGAATTGGTGTTGGCAACTGGTGATGATGAGGCATTAATCCGCCAGGCTGTGTTTGGTTGCTACCCTATCGAGAAAGACGATCAGTTGTTGCGCGCAGGCCTTAAGTTATCTGATGCGCAATGGGGTTTCCATTTCGACCAACTGCGACGCAATTACCGGACACGTCGGGAGTTTTCGGTTTGCAAGGCGACTTTGGAAGATGCGCATCAGCGTGTATCTGACCAGTTGAAAACGCTGGGGTTTGAGGTGAATTAAACGTAACCCGTTTATCGTGTAAGCGGTGTGTATAGCAGACTTAGATGGTCTCGTTTACCTGATCCATCAAGCGTTTTGACTGGGGTTTAAAACGCGGCTTATGATCTGAATTCGGGGAACATCGGGACATAAATATACATTCCTGTTTTTACCTTGAATATAAAGATAGTAGGAATTATAGTCCGTATATAAGAAAGAAATACAGGGAATTTTTATTCCCGTAAATCACAATGTTAGATGTCATAGTGATATGTAGAAGATGAGCTTCATCTATCCAGATTTAGAGTGGTACTCAGAGGTAAGTAATCAGAAAAATGTTACCTTGAGATGTCCATATGCGAATGTCCATCGGTGTCCACGTTACTACTCAAGCCTGTATTTATTAGGTGAT
>BTQO01000016.1:0-13516 GCA_036985915.1 Gammaproteobacteria bacterium
ATCGCCTTAATCTGGTCACCTGGAGCGATAATGTCGGTAGTGGAAATCTCGTTGCAAGAGGAATTACAACTTATTATAACGGGGCCGCACTTGTTTTAGACGATGTAAACCGCTTAACCATCAATTGTAGTGCCGGCGGTACTGTATTGCTTCCACTCGCACTCTACCCTAATGGTATGACACTCCAGACCGGCACCATTCTGGATGCAGATTTAGCCTACTCCTCCAATACCTTTGACTATGTACTAACACCCAATGCCACTGCTAGTGTTGGCGATGTCCAGGGCTATTCCACCCATGAAACAGGCCATATGGGTGGACTGACCCATACCAGTATTGGCCCGGCAAGCAGCACCTTTCAGGCCAGCATGTTCCCGGCACTTTCCACGTCAAATCCGAATAGTCAGAATGGAGTAAGGGCCTTGCATACCGATGACAGCATTGCCATCAGTATGAGCTACCCCGGCAATGGCTTCTTCCCCGGGGGAAGTGGTGCTGCAACCACCGGTGCCATTCGCGGCACCGTGCTGGAAGCCGATGGCACTGCTGCACAAGGAATCAGGGTTTGGGCCTACAATATCAATGATACCAATAATGGTTATGTAGAAGTCTATACAAAGACTGATCATGATTTTGAAAATGCCACGCATCCGGCAGGCAGCTATGTCATTCAGGGATTAGCGCCTGGAAAATACCATGTTTGCATCGTCCCCTGGAATAATAATTTTCCAAATATCTATGGTACTGTGGCTAATCCGTTTGATGAAAGCGACCCTACAGGCAATCGATACGCAAGAACGGCAACGGATTTTAGTGTCGATGGCTTTGCAACCGAGTGTTATGACGATGCCCTTTCACCCAACCCGGGGCCTTTACTAAATGATAAAGTCAGAGAGGTTGATGTTAGTGCAGGTAATTACACGGATAAAATTAACTTTATACTCGGCGCGCAGACTTCAGACATAGTTTTGGTAATGGATCGCAGCGGATCAATGAGTTTGAACTCGGGGACTTTAGGAGTAAATAAATTACAAGCGCTTCAGTCTGCTGCAAACTTTTTTGTCGACTACCTTTTGATCGATGGCAACAATCAATTGGGGCTGGTACAGTTTGAAGAAAACCTGGTTGCCTTTGCCCCGGCCTATAATCTACAAGCACTTACGGCAGGCTCTGTTATTGCAGCCCACACGGCGATTGATTCCATGGATACCGGTGGGTGGACTAATATAATCGCTGGCATAACGGAGGGGGTGACACAGCTTGGGTTAGGCCCCAACCCGAATAAAATCATGGTGGTCTTCTCGGACGGAAAACATAACAGGCCGATAGGCTCTGACCTGAATGATGTTCATGATCCGGTTGTTGATAACGATATTAAACTTTATTCTGTTGGTTTTGGCACCGATATCGATGATGCTATTCTAAGTGATATTGCAGCTGATAGTGGTGGTACGCACGTCAATGAGCAAGACTTAAACGCCAATGAGCTCAAGTATCACTTCCTGAGAATCGCAGCCTCTGCTACCGATGATGTATTCCTGGTAGATCCGCGCTTTCAACTGGATGCAGGAGAAAAAGAAGTGATCAATGCGCTGGTGAGCGACGATGAAACGCAACTCAAATTTTTAACGCTCTGGAGCAAACTTGACGCAAAGCGGGTCGCCGCCACCATTACTACACCCGGCGGATGCCTGATACAAAATGCCGCTCCTGGTGTAGAAGTAAAAAATGGCAAGACCTATAGTATTATTAAAATCAATCTTCCCTACACCTGTCGGAAACAGGCTGTTCGTGCTGGCCGCTGGATGCTTGCAGGCAAGCGAGATGATGTTGGTAGCGAAAAAGAGGAAGTTGATCTACTCATACTGGCTAAATCGGGTGTCAAGATATTTGCAGAAACTGCTCAAGGCCCTGCTGGTACTTATCTGGGCGCCAAACTTGTTCGTCATGGTGAAGTCATAAAAAACGCTCAATTCAGTGTTGAGCTCATTGCGCCGAGAAAGTCTACCAAAGACTCTGAGCTGCAAGACGCCTACCCCGGGAAGTTCGCAAAACATTCTGATCGCGTATATACGTTGAAAATAAAGCCCACTAAAAAAGAAAGCTATCATTTAAGCATTTCGCATTTACCCATCGATGGCCTGGGGCTAAGAAAAAAATCCAGGCGTGAGTCCTGGCGGGGCGCCAAGGGAATATTTATTCCACTTAAACAGCGGGGAACCTATAAGGCGTATATCAAAGCCAGCTATAAAATGAATGGTAAAACTTATCATAAGGAGCTTACAACTTCCTTTACTGTTAAGTAGGGGGCTGTATCCCGTCAGAACATATGGGACCAAAAAGAAGGCGTGTCTAATATGAGGTTGGTTAAGTGATTGATATAACTGGTGGCTATGGGTGGACTTGAACCACCGACATCAGCATTATGAATGCTGCGCTCTAACCGACTGAGCTACATAGCCTAAAAATCTATATTATCAGAATATCTGCGGCTTCAATGGGCGATTAAACATTAAAACGGAAGTGCGCAACATCGCCTTCGTGCATAACGTAATCCTTCCCCTCCAGATGCCATTTACCGGCATCGCGCGCACCATGCTCGCCATTGCAGGCAATAAAATCTTCAAAGGCCACAATCTCCGCCCGAATAAAGCCCTTTTCAAAATCGGTATGAATCCTGCCAGCCGCCTGTGGCGCGGTGCAACCTACCGGCACGGTCCAGGCCCTGACTTCCTTGGGGCCGGCAGTAAAAAAGGTTTGCAAACGAAGCAGCCGGTAACCGGCGCGAATCACACGGTTCAAGCCCGGCTCATCCAGTCCCAGATCCGCCAGGAACTCCGCTCGATCAGCGGCATCGAGCAGTGCGATCTCGGATTCAATCGCGGCACACACGGGCACCACCGCGGCACCCTCCCTGGCTGCGATGGCGTTGACCGGATCAAGATAAGCGTTACCTGAAAAACCATCCTCCAGCACATTGGCGATATACAGCACGGGCTTGGCCGTTAAGAGCTGCAATGCGTCAAGCTCCGGGTGTTGTGATTCATCAAAGTCAATCGAACGCACACCACGACCCTCATCGAGACACTGCTTGATCTGCTCGAGCAATGCCTGTTGTGCCCTGATGGCCTTATCACCGGTTTTGGCGGCCTTGACCGTCTTGGCCAGATGCCGCTCAACGGTGGCGAGATCGGCCAGGGCCAGTTCGGTGTTGATGGTTTCAATGTCCGCCGCCGGATCGGTCTTGCCCGTCACATGCGTCACATCCGGGTTATCGAAACAACGCACCACATGGGCAATCGCGTCGGTCTCGCGAATGTGCGCTAAAAACCGGTTACCCAAGCCCTCGCCCTTCGAGGCGCCAGCCACCAGGCCCGCAATATCCACGAACTCGATCGTGGTGGGCACGCGCTTGGCCGGCTTAACGATGGCTGCCAGTTGATCAAGCCGATCATCGGGGACCGGCACCACGCCAACATTCGGATCGATGGTGCAAAACGGATAGTTCTCAGCGGCGATTCCGGCCTTCGTCAGGGCGTTAAACAATGTGGATTTACCCACGTTGGGCAAACCGACGATGCCGCATTTGAATCCCATGATGCGGTCCCTAGTCTGTGTGCAACGCCTTCATGGCGTCCTGGAGTTTACCCGCAATCAACATCGGCACCACGTCCAGTGCCTGTTGGATAGCCTGATTGATCTGGCTTACATCGTCCTTGTTTGCCCGGCTAAGTAAATGCCCGGTGACCTGATCGCTATTACCCGGATGACCCACACCAATGCGCAAACGGTGAAAATCACGACTGCCCAGTGCCGGAATAATGTCACGCAAACCATTATGACCGCCATGGCCGCCACCGGTCTTTAGCCGCACCTGGCCCGGTGGAAAATCCAGCTCATCATGCGCCACCAAAATCGCATCTGGGGCCACGCGATAATAATGTGCCAGTGCAGCCACGGACTGGCCGCTGCGATTCATATAGGTCGCGGGTTTGAGCAACCAGCACGGCTGGCCGGACAGCATGGCCTTACAGACCTCGCCGTGGAAGCGGGATTCATTGCGAAAAACACCACCGTGAACGCGCGCGACTTCGTCAACAAACCAAAAGCCTGCGTTATGCGGTGTTCGATCATACTCGGGGCCAGGGTTACCCAGCCCCACGATCAATTGTATCGGCGTTGCCACCGGCGCACGGATTAGGACTCGCCTTCCTCGCCCGGTTCCTCGCCACCGGCCTCGACCTCGCCCTCGCCCTCTTCGGGTGCAGCCTCGGCCTCTGGTTCAACCTCGATGATGCGCGCCTGATGGACCGACGCCACGGCAGGATTGTTTTCGTGTATGAGTTCCATGAGTTCAACACCCTCCGGCAGGGGTAGTTCATCCAGATGGACAATGCCGCCCATTTCCAGCCTGGAGATATCGACTTCCAGGTACTCCGGTAAATCCTTCGGCAAACAGGCGACCTCAACCTCGATGAGGTGGTGCGACAACACGCCGCCCTCCTTGATACCGGGCGCCACATCCTCGCCTAGAAAATGCAGCGGTACGTGGATATGCAGTTTCTCGGTTGTCTTGATGCGCTGGAAATCCATGTGCATCACGACCGGGCGCGCCGGGTGACGTTGCAAGTCTCTTAATATGACCTGCTCGGATGCCTTGCCGATCTTGACGGTGAGGATGTGTGAATACACGGCCTCATGCTCAAGATTACGAATCACCTCGTCGTGATTCAGTGTGATTGCCTTGGGGCCCTTGCCAGCGCCATAGATGATGGCAGGTACCCTGTTCGCACGACGCAGGCGGCGGCTCGCACCTTTCCCCTTGTCATCGCGTGATTCGGCATGAAATTTAAAACTCATAGCCATGTTGATTAACCTCTAAATAACGATGAATAAAACCCGCCGCGACCAGCGGGCTTTTGGTTTGCCGGCCAAGGCCGACAGTTGACCGCGCGCATTATGCACACAACCGGGAGCCTTCGAAAGGGGGCAGCCTAATCGACGTAGATGGAACTGACCGATTCATCGTTATGAATTCGGCGCATGGTCTCTGCCAACATCTCGGCAATGCTGACCTGGCGTATCTTGTTGCAGGCGCTACCTTCGTGTTTAAGCGGAATCGTATCGGTGACCACCAGTTCGTCGAGCCTGGAATCGCAGATTCGCTCGATGGCCTGCCCCGAGAGCACCGCATGCGTGCAATAGGCCACAACCTTGACCGCACCATTCGCCTTGAGCGCAGCGGCTGCCTCGCAGAGCGTACCTGCCGTATCGACCAGGTCGTCGACCAGCAGACAGGTGCGGCCTTCGACTTCACCGATGATATGCATGACCTTGGACTCATTCGGACGCGAGCGGCGCTTGTCGATGATGGCAAGCTCGGCATGATCGACGCGTTTTGCCAATGCACGTGCGCGAACCACGCCACCGACATCAGGTGACACGACAACCGGATTGTCATGAACCTGGCGCCAGACATCGCCCAACAGGATGGGTGATGCATACACATTGTCGACCGGAATATCAAAAAATCCCTGGATTTGGTCAGAATGCAAATCCAGTGTGACCACACGATCAACGCCTGCACTACACAACATGTTGGCAACCAGTTTTGCCGTGATAGGCACGCGCGAGGAACGTGTTCGCCGGTCTTGCCGGGCATAGCCGAAATACGGCATCACCGCGATAATCCGGCTGGCTGAGGCACGCTTTAGGGCATCAGCCATCACCAGCAGTTCCATCAGGTTTTCATTGGCCGGTGTGCAAGTGGGTTGCACAACAAAGACATCCCGGCCGCGAACGTTCTCCTCGATCTCAACCAGGATCTCGCCATCGGAAAAACGATCCACCGTGGCACGACCAAGACTCATATTCAAAAAACCAACAATGTCACTCGCCAGTTGCGGGTGGGCATTGCCGGTGAAGACCATCATGATCTTGTTTGATATTACGCTATCCACATGGTGTGTCCTGTGATCGGTTCAGTTCGTACTTTTCTCTTTGTGTACCCTGAAAATTCCAGGAGTGAACTATTCGGGGCTTCCCTAACTATAATGGCTGGGGCGCCAGGATTACATTCGGCATCATGCCTTCTGCCCCTGCGGGGCCAGCGTCGCTATACTCCGCTGTTCAAAATGACTCCTCGGCAACTCGATTGCTGTTCCCGACGCTGCTCTCGGTCTTCGTTCCCGACGCGACTCTCGACAATTGCTCCTGCATTGTTCTACCTTCGCCCATCCATGGGCTCGTACCTCGTCCATCCGTGGACTCGTATCTCCTACATCCATATAGTCGTGCCATTTTGTCGAACCTTGAGGTTCTCATCCTGTCTTCCAGCAATATTGCTGTAACCGCTTCGCGGGATCCATATATGGCTGGGGCGCCAGGATTCGAACCTGGGAATGCAGGGATCAAAACCCTGTGCCTTGCCACTTGGCTACGCCCCAACAGTCTGTGCCTGAATGTTCGCTACAGGTAACGCATCACCGGCGACGTATTCATGCCTCGTGCTACGAAACCAACCTGGCCCTTTGGTAATCGTTTTAATACCTCCTGTGCCGCGTCTTCTGTATCAAATGGTGCAAACACGCATGCGCCGGTGCCGGTTAATCTGGCATCGCCATAGCGTGACAACCATGCAATCGCCTCGGCGACGGCCGGGTAACGGCGTGAAACGACTGCTTCACAATCATTCCTGAGCTGCCCCGTGGAAAGATCGGCCATTGTGATAAGCGGGGTGTACCGTGTCAATTGCAGGTCTGCGAATATCCCGGCCGTCACCACGCGGCAGTGCGGTACCAATACCAGATACCAGGACTCAGTTGGATTCGTGGCCGTTAATCGCTCACCCACACCCTCGGCAAAGGCGGCATGGCCATGAATAAAGACGGGTACATCCGCACCCAACATGAGGCCGGTTTCGGCCAGAACATCGTTGGACAGACCCAGCGACCATAACCGGTTCAGCGCCAATAAGGTCGTTGCCGCATCGGATGAACCACCCCCTAGGCCGCCCCCTTCGGGAATATGCTTTTCGATATGAATATCCACACCCGGCACCCGCGCACCACTTATCTCGGCCAGCCGTCTGGCTGCCTGCACCACAAGGTCATCGTCCGGCGCCAGACCCTCAATTCCGCCTGTTCGATTTATCGCGCCATCAGTGCGCAGCGAGAAGTCCAGGTAATCGCATCGATCGATGAACTGAAAGACGGTTTGCAGCAAATGATAGCCATCGTCACGCCGGCCTACCACGTGCAGAAACAGGTTGAGCTTGGCCGGGGCGGGCCATTGTGCGGATGTGGTCAGGTTGTGAGTTCCCATGCAGCAATTACGATGCGGATCTTAAGCTCGGGATGCACCAGGACCATGCGACGCGGTAGCTCAAAGAGTCCGCTGTACACGTAATCCAGATAACTGATCGTCCATCCCGATTGCTGTAAACGCTTAAGCCGCCCGGCATCGTCCAGTACTTTATCGGCAGCAAGTCCCGGATCGGGTATCCCGAGAATCCAGTAGCGCAACCCGCTCACGGGTATACGCCAACCTAAGCGATCAGCCAGCAAGGCATCGGGGTCGGCGGCGACCCAGGATTCGCGTTTACTGGTCTGCAGGGTGACATGTCCGGGTTCACCGGCCAATGTCAGGCTGCCTTGTCCAATGGGCCCCTGTAACAGGATATCGAAGGTGCTCTTTTTTTGGCGCCAAACAAGCGTGGCTTGCCAGCCGTCTTTGTCGGTCGACACGGCAACGCGTGCCTGCACAATCCACGAGTCGATCCGGGCCAGTTGACTGTGACGTGCCTGCCAGCGGGCCTCGGGTCTGACCTTGGATGGCTCAGGAATGAGTGGCGCGCAACCTGCGCTCACGAGCAGCACGGCTGCGGCCAAGCACGCGGCTGGCTTCACTTGACAAAGCGGTCCATGGCGTCTTGCAGTATCCTGCTATCCGGCTGTTCGTTTAAGGCACGCTCCCACACTTTCTTGGCTTCAGCCTCTTCGCCGGTTACCCATAACACTTCACCCAGATGGGCTGAGACCTCGGGGTCTTTCAGTTTTTTGTTGGCCTGGCGCAAATACTTCAAGGCTTCGGTGAGATTGCCCATGCGGTAATTCACCCAGCCCATGCTGTCGAGTATGGCAGGCTCATCCGGGGACAACTCCAGGGCGCGCTTGATGTATCGCATCGCCTCATCAAGACGATCTGTGCGGTCCGCCAGGGTATACCCAAGCGCGTTCCAGGCATGGGCGTATTTGGGTTCCTTGTCGATAACCTGTAGCAGGTCGCGCTCCAGCACATCGATTCGGCCAATACGTTCAGCCGCCAATGCATGTGCATACAACAGGTCGGTGTTGTCAGGTTCTTCCTCAAGCCCAAGCTCGAGCACCTGATAGGACATCTGTAAGCGATCGGTCTCACGCAACGCATCGCTTTCGGCGATATAGGTGCGCACGGCCAGCTTTGAATTGCGTGCCCGAAGATCCTTGAATCGCGTCTTGGCGCCCGCCAGATCACCCTGCCTGATCATTAGCGTTGGAATCGATAATTGCGCATCGAGCAGGTACTGACCCGCCTTGACCTTTTTATACCACTTGATTGCCTTGGTATAGCGTTTCCGTTCTGCCTCGATGCGGGCGAGGAAATAATAGGCCTGGTTCTTGCGCTTGCCGGTCGCAAGGACCGCCTTTAAGTAACGCTCGGCTGCATCAAGCCGCTTGACCTCCTTGGATAACAGTGCAATCGAATACAGAATGTCCGGATCAGCCGGTGCGAGTTTCA
This sequence comes from Gammaproteobacteria bacterium, assembly GCA_036985915.1. Taxonomy (GTDB): domain Bacteria; phylum Pseudomonadota; class Gammaproteobacteria; order JAJDYQ01; family JAJDYQ01; genus BTQO01. The sequence goes on from BTQO01000016.1 coordinate 8,779, forward strand.
AAACCTTTTCGAATTCCGAAATCGCCTTCTCATAGCGACGCATTTCAATCAGGTTACGTCCCAGACTTAACCTGAGTTCAAGACTTTTCGGGTACCGTTGAATGGCGTTCTTTAAATCAGCGATTGCCTGTTCGGCCTCGCCCTGATTAGCCCGCACACTGGCCTTGAGTATGATCGCGCTAATCGCATCCGGCTTAAGATGCAATGCACGTTCTACCGAAGTGCGCGCTACATCGAGTTTGCCGGCCTCCAATGCAAGCCTTGCGTAGGCAATGAATGCACCGGGTTGTTGATCAAACACGGTGAGCAAATGCCCCATTATGGTTAGCGCTCCCTGCCGGTCTTTTTCACGGGCCAGCAGCGCCATGATGACGGAGAAGCCCTGCTTGACACCACCCTTGGCCTTGCGCACCACGTATTCCAGCGCGGGTAGTGCGCGATCCAGTTGTCCGGTGCGAATATATAAAATGGCTACCGATTGGCGTGCATCCATATCATCAGGCGCCAATGAAACCCAGCGCTCGGCGGCCTTAAGCGCGCGATCGTAGTTACGCGTGAAGATCGCCACCTTGGTGGCCCGCTTGGCAACATCCGGATTGGCCGTATTGAGCACGGCTTTCTCGTAATACGCGGTCGAGATTTTAAGCGCGCCGCGCATACCCGCGATCTCGGCCACCATGATGTGGTACATCTCGGCCATCAGCGGATCGTCAGGTGCGGATACAGCCTGCTCAGACTTTATGGCTGCATCTGGGCCTGACTTGGTCCTGAGTATCGTACAGCCGCTCAGCAACACGGTAGAAAGTAGTAAAATCAGTAGCTTGCGTATCATATGAGTCTGTGTCACGTGACTTGATTCTGTGTCACTATACCAAACTGTTAACGCTTTGGAGTATCGAGACAGGGAATCAGTTCGATCCATCACGACGAGGGCCGTACTTAATAGATATAGGGTGTTCAGGTTCCAAATCAAGCACAGCACCGCTTTACGATCGTCGATCATGGGACCGGCTGAAAAAACACCCTGGTAACCCATGATTCAGCAACTTGGTGCCAGGGGTTAAAGAAACACCGAATATTCGTTTATAACCGGAGTCGATTCATCTTCAAACAAGGCATGTGTTCCAGCCACACAATCCAGCATGGGCCTTTACGGCAACAGCCTGCGCATCCGTCAGTTTGCTTGTATTCACACCCGGCTTGGTCGACAATCTCACGCCTTTCGCCACCCTCATCTTATGTCCCTGTACGTCGTTGGTATTAATCACACTACAGCGCCCGTTGAAATCCGCGAGCGCGTGGTTTTTCCTGAGCAGGAGTTACCTCAGGCACTCAAGTCGCTCATGGAACTGGAATATCTGGATGGCGCAACCATCTTGTCGACCTGCAATCGAACTGAGTTGTATTGCACCGGCGAACTGGCCGGCAACAGCCCGGTCATCGAATGGTTGCATGACTATCATGGGTTGGGCGCGCGCGGGCTCGGTAACAGTATCTATCAGCATCAGGATGCAGGCGCTGTCCGCCACTTAATGCGTGTCGCCTGTGGTCTGGATTCGATGGTACTGGGTGAACCCCAGATACTGGGCCAGGTGAAAAATGCCTGGGCAATCGCACGTGACCAAAAAACCCTGGGCTTTCTTCTCGACCGGTTGTTCCAGCATACCTTTGCCATTGCAAAACAGGTGCGCACGGATACCGAAATTGGCGCCAGCCCGGTGTCGGTTGCATTTGCGGCCGTGTCCTTAGCCAAACAAATCTTTTCCGATCTTTCGCAGCAGTCCGTACTACTCATTGGTGCCGGTGAAACCATCGAGCTCGTTGCCAGACATCTCGCGGACCAGCACATCGGACGGATGATCGTGGCCAACCGTAATCTGGATCATGCCCAGGAACTGGCTGCCCAATTCAATGCCTATGCCATCGATTTACGGCAGATTCCGTTACACCTGGCAGAGGCCGACATTGTGATCGCCTCAACCGCAAGCACTACACCGATTCTGTTGCGTGACGATGTTGAACTGGCCATGTGTGGGCGCAGGCACCAACCCATATTTCTGGTTGATATTGCCGTGCCGCGCAACATCGAGGCATCGATCGCCGATATGGACGATATCTATCTGTATACAGTTGATGACCTAAAAGACATCATTGATGAAAACCTGCGCACACGACAGGCAGCCGCAGATCAGGCGGAAGAGATCATCAAAGTAAACGTGTCGCACTTCATCGGCTGGCTTTCATCGCGTAATGCGGTGCCCACGATTCGCGCCATGCGTGAACGTGCCGAACAGACACAGGCCGATGTACTCAAGCGCGCCGAGCGATTGTTACAACAGGGTAAGGACCCGGCTGAGGTAATGCGTTTTATTGCACACACCTTGAGCAACAAACTGTTGCATGCGCCTTGCACACGCCTGCGTGAAGCAGGCTTCAACCAGCAAGAAGAGGTGATCCATGCCGCGCGTTTGTTGTTCGAACTGAATGATGACTTAGAAGACAAAGACCAGTCAACGGAAGAAAGAACCAGCAAGACCGCCCCTTAAAGGGGACCAGCCTTGCTGATCACACACACATGAAGTCATCCATCACACATAAACTGGAAGGCATTACCGAACGGTTTGAAGAACTGTCCGGGTTGTTGTCGGAAGCCGATGTGATCGCAGACCAGGATCTTTTCCGGAATCTGTCACGCGAATATGCGCAACTGGAACCGATCGTGCTTGCCTATGCCAAATACCGTGCAACATTCAAGTCCATCGAGGCTGCACGCGCCATGATGGAAGATCCCGACCCGGAAATGCGTCAACTGGCCCAGGACGAGCTGGACCAGGCCGAGTCTGCGTATGCAGTACAGGAAAACACCCTGCAAACCTTGCTGATCCCCAGGGACATGCACGATGACAGCAATATCTATCTGGAGATCCGTGCCGGTACCGGCGGCGATGAAGCAGCCATTTTTGCCGGCGACCTGTTCCGCATGTACACGCGCTTTGCCGAAAAACAAGGTTGGCAAGTAGAAATCCTGAGCGCACATGAGGGCGAGCACGGCGGGTTCAAGGAAATCATCACGCGCATTATTGGTAAAGGTGTATATGCCAAACTGAAATTCGAATCCGGCGTGCACCGCGTTCAACGCGTGCCGGTGACCGAAACACAAGGACGCGTCCATACCTCCGCCAGCACTGTCGCCGTCATGCCGGAGATTGAAGCAATCGAATCAGTTGATATCAATCCTGCCGATTTGAGAATTGACACCTATCGCGCATCGGGTGCAGGCGGCCAGCATGTCAACAAAACTGATTCAGCCGTTCGCATTACACACCTCACGAGCGGCATCGTCGTTGAATGCCAGGACGAACGATCGCAACACAAAAACCGTGCACGGGCCATGGCGTTGTTACAAGCAAAGCTGCTGCAGACCGAACGTGACAAACAACTGCTCGAACAGGCCCAGACACGGCGCATCCTGATCGGTAGTGGCGACCGATCGGAACGAATCCGTACCTACAATTTCCCGCAAGGCCGCATCACCGACCACCGCATTGGATTGACGTTGTATTCACTGGACCAGGTGATGGCGGGTAATCTCGAACAGGTCATTGATCCGTTAATGCGCGAACACCAGACCGACCAGTTGGCGGCCCTGGTCGAATCAGGCTGAATCAAAAGCATGACAACCGTCATCGAGGCCAATGGGCTGACCAAGCGCTATGGTCAGAAAACGGTAGTCGATCATGTCTCGTTGAGTATTGACGCGGGTCGTTGCTTTGGCTTGCTTGGACCCAATGGTGCCGGCAAGACCACAACCTTGCGCATGATCCTGGGTGTTACGCCACCCGATGCCGGCACATTGCATGTACTCGATCATGTCATACCGGACACCGCAGCACAGGCAAGAAAGCGTATCGGGGTTGTGCCGCAAACCGATAACCTGGACCCGGACTTTACGGTGGTTGAAAACCTTAAGGTGTATGGATCGTATTTCGGTATCGACCGGCAAACCCTGAATACCCGCATCGATGAACTGCTCGGTTTTGTTGAACTCAACGATGTGCGTGATGCCGTGATTGAAACCTTGTCGGGTGGCATGAAGCGCCGGTTGTCGTTTGCACGCGCACTGATCAATGATCCTGAATTAATCGTGCTGGACGAACCCACCACCGGGCTGGACCCGCAAGTCAGACACATCATCTGGGGCAAGCTGCGCGATCTCACCCGGCAGGGAAAAACGCTGTTATTAACCACGCACTACATGGAAGAAGCACAACGCCTGTGCGATGAGCTGGTCATCATCGACCACGGCCGTATTCTGGAACAAGGCGCACCACGCGCACTCATAGAGCAGCATATCGCGCATGATGTCGTGGAAGTCCATGGCGACACCAAGGCTGTGCGCGACCGGCTCAAAACCAATGGAGAGTGCCGCATTGAATCCGTTGGTCATACCCTGTACATCTACACCAGCAACGCGACCGCACTGATGAACGACATCGGTGATGCGGCCACCGAGTGCCTGCACCGGCCCGCGAACCTGGAAGACGTGTTTCTGAAACTCACCGGCCGGGAGTTGCGCGAATGAATGCGGTGAATTACACAGCGCTGCCGCGTTTGCGCCGTGGCGCCCTGACCGTGGTGCGCCGCAACATGCTGGTATGGCGCAAGCTGTTGGGTGTCGCGGTGTTGATGCACCTGGCAGAGCCGGCGTTGTATTTACTGGCGTTGGGTTATGGGCTGG
>BTQO01000017.1:0-13419 GCA_036985915.1 Gammaproteobacteria bacterium
TTTTAACCTGAACCAAATTGGTTCGAATCTGAAAGGGCGGCCTATAGCCGCCCTTTTTTGTGCACGTAGCTGTTTGGGCTTACACCAAACCGGGCGCGTCAGCCGCTCAGTACGATCCGCCCGGCTTTAGTGCAGCCAGTGACAGATCCGCATATTGGTGCCTGTTATCCTCACACCAGGGCTCTGCGACAAATTCCATGCGTTGGCAAATCGGGCAGGCATACCATTCCAGCTGACTATTTGGATTGACTTCCCGGCGTGTGCGCTCCATCACCGCATGACAGCGTTTACAGTGCATAAGCAATCTCCCTGGATTAAGTACATTGGTTCAGTGAACATCGTTCTTGAGATACAACGAGGCACGACAGCGTTGGGTGAAGTACCGTGTGGCACAGGGCGTCGGCCATACGTGAACAATCCGGTCATTGTTGGTGCTCGAGGCCAGTGGCGCCGTGCTCACCCAACGCGGGGGGAGGAGGAACGGGCGATAACGCGGAGTAGAACACAAACGCCACTGTTTGATCAGCGGCCTCGAACCTGGTGCCATCCGTCTGATGCTTGATGAGGACGGATTGAGTGTGGTAACACGTAAACCCACGCATTACAGGAGCATTCGAAGAATTCGAGTCAACCATTGCTAACACAGCGGCTTGTTCGCATGTAATGATTCAAGACTGGCTCGACCTTGCAATACAGACCCCAGAAAAGCGCATCGTCCCTGATGTCGCCGCAATCGCCCTCCAGATCATTGGGCATTGCAAAGGGTGGGAAGTCACCGCATCCACTTCGTTCCAGGTCAGACTCAACAGTGCGAACGCTCTTCGCGAGGGCGTTGATGCGGTGACCCGATCCAGGGTCATTCCCAAACCACGCGCCTGGTTGACGTGTGCTAGTCACAACAGGCATTTGACTTAACTGAACAAGACCCGTCCAGGCCTTGCATCCCCTTTATTCGTGCGCTTGCCAACGCTACGACCATGCCCCCTCCAGCGTGTTGTTATCGCATCAACCCTGTGCGGATTACGCCATAAACTTTATAACAAACACAATATATAGCATGTTTTGAATATGTCAAGTACGAGATATTGTGGTACCAGCCTGAATTTACCAAGTGGGGTGTCCGCCTGAAGTGCACCGGGTAAGCTGGCAGGGATGATGGCCTTGTGTCGGAACATAGCCCTCGGCATCATGAGGTTCACCACCTGTTTTACGTATTCATTGGCACACCAGGGCGAGGAACAACCGATGCATGACTTTTCCGGGCAAGTGGCCCTGATTACCGGTGCGGCAGGCAATCCCGGCATCGCCACAGCCAAGGCCTTCGCCAGTGCGGGCACCGCGCTGGCCCTACTGGATCATGACCAACAACGCCTTCGCATGTCATTAATCCACAGCAATACCTTGCGGTTTTAAAAGATCGCGTCTTAAAACAATCATTAATCCTGCTCGGCATGCCAATCGACATCGGAGCCAATCTGGCACACGCCTCGTTCAGTCATGATCTCGATGCGGTGATTCGCAATGCCATAAGCGCTGGGGTGCACTGCATGATCGTAACGGGTTCGTGCAAAGAGAGCAGTCTGGCAGCGCTTGATCTCGCAAGGCGCTATCGGGGCACATTATTTGCCACTGCAGGCGTTCATCCGCATATGGCCAGCTCACTGGATGATGCATGCATGAATGTCATCCGCGAGTGCGCTGAACAACCAGAAGTCGTGGCCATAGGAGAGATGGGGCTGGATTATCATCGTAACTATTCCCCGCGAGCAAACCAGGATGAAGCCTTTGAGCGTCAACTTGAACTGGCCACAGGTTTTCAAAAACCGCTCTTCCTGCATCAAAGAGATGCGCATCAGCGCTTTTTAGAAATACTGAAACCCTGTCGTGATCACTTCAGCGCTGCTGTAGCACACTGCTTTACGGGAACCGAACAGGAAATGAAAGACTACCTGGATCTTGATCTGCATATTGGTATCACGGGATGGATCTGCGATGAACGTCGTGGCCATCATCTTCGGGAATTCATTCATCAAATACCCGCGGATCGATTGATGATCGAGACCGATGCACCCTATCTATTACCGCGCGATCTTGATCTGAAGCCAAAACAGCGCCGCAATGAACCCAAGTATCTACCGCACATCCTGCAGACTGTAGCTGATGCGGTTGGAAAACCAATTGAGCAGGTAAGAGAAGAAACAACCAGAACAACCCGTGCATTCTTCAAGCTTAAGGAACCTTGCTGAAGCGATGATAATGTCAATTCCCGCAACGTAGATGCATACCTGACGTATGGATGTCTTCACCATTATTGCGCTGTTGCTGACGCTGGCTGCCCTATTCAGCTATCTCAACGAACAGACCCTGAAACTGCCTACGACGGTAGGGCTGATGCTGTTTGCGCTAATTGCATCTATTGCAATCATTGCTCTTGATGCACTTGGTCTCAATATCAAAGAGTGGGCTGCAGATATCTTAAACAAGATCGATTTCAACAAAGCCCTGCTGCAAGGCATGTTGAGCTACCTGCTGTTTGCCGGCGCTTTACATATCAATATCAATGACCTCCATCAACAAAAAACCATCATTGCATTACTGGCCAGTATCGGCCTTATTATTTCAACTGTAATTGTAGGCTTGATTACATGGCTGGTACTGCAATGGGCAGGTTTCGGACTTCCTCTGATTTGGTGTCTTGTTTTCGGTGCACTGATATCGCCAACGGATCCGATTGCTGTAATAGGTATACTGAAAACAGTCGGTGCGCCCAAGACACTGGAGACGAAAATTGCCGGTGAGTCATTATTCAACGATGGCGTTGCCGTCGTACTATTTATCGTACTGTTTGAAATCGCTACCGGATCAAGCGAGCCCAGTATTACCCACATACTCGTATTGTTTGTTCAGGAAGCTGTCGGCGGCGCACTATTTGGACTAATAACAGGCTACATCGCATATCGCATGCTTCGCAGTGTGAACAATTATTCTGTTGAAATCCTGATTACACTGGCGTTGGTTTCGGGGGGTTATGCATTAGCCAACAGCATGCACCTGTCCGGACCCATTGCAATGGTCGTTGCAGGCCTGTTGATCGGCAATCACGGCCGTGCGTTCGCCATGTCCGATAAAACACGCGATCATCTGGACACCTTCTGGGAACTCATTGATGAGATACTCAATGCGGTGCTCTTCGTATTGATAGGACTGGAAGTGCTGATTCTCACTTTTTCAGGCAAGTTGTTCATTGTTTCGGTATTGATGATACCCGGTGTGTTGATGGCGCGATTCATCAGTGTCGGCATACCAATCAGCCTCATGCGTCTTAAACGGTCGTTTAGTCCCAACGTGATCAAGATACTGACCTGGGGTGGCTTAAGGGGTGGTATCTCGGTTGCATTGGCATTATCGATTCCACAAGGCTATGCCCGGGAACTCATCGTACCCATTACTTACAGTATCGTCGTGTTCTCGATCCTCGTACAGGGGCTGACTGTGGGTCGCCTGATTAAATCAACCTAAACACATTCAGGTTTTGCCCCGTATCATTAAATTAACGCTCATCTTCCTGCTGATATCGCTTGGGGTGCCCTTGCTGTTGCTGGGTTCTGCCTACCTGGTGATGCTATTTCCTGTTAATACGTCATACACACCGCATAAACAGGGCATCGCTATATACATTTATGCGAGCAATATTCACAGTGATATTATTTTACCGCTGACAACAAATCATCAGGACTGGCGCAAGGTATTTACGGTACCTAACGATGAAGAACTCAGTGCCGATACTGCGTATATCAGTATTGGTTGGGGTGACAAGAACTTCTATCTAAACACCCCGACCTGGTCTGACCTAAAATTCTCAACGGCGATTAAGGCGCTATTCTGGCCAACTGACAGCGCATTGCACGTGGATTTGTTAACGACTGCGCCCGAAGTGAGCAACAAGATGCGGCGGCTGTATATAAACGATACACAGTACAAATCACTCACAGCCTACATCCTGAACACGACTGCCAGAACAACCGATGGGAAGGCGATCAGGATCGCACATCAAGGCTACAGTTTGCGGGATGCCTTTTATGTTTCACCGGACCGATATCACCTGTTTAACGCCTGCAATGACTGGGTCAATGGCGGACTCAAGGTTATGGGCGTGAAAACACCGGCCTGGAGCCCCTTGCCACAGAACCTGCTGTATCATCTGCCACAATCATAGCCATGGATATAACACAGGCCATCATCCTTGCCCTAGTACAGGGCCTGACTGAGTTTCTGCCGGTCTCCAGCTCCGCACACCTGATACTCGCACCACTAGTTGCTGGCTGGTCAGATCAGGGGCTCGCCTTTGATGTTGCGGTCCATGTAGGTACGCTTAGTGCTGTTATATTTTATTTCCGATGCGATTTACTGGCACTTTCACGCGGCTGGATCAGATCCTGCACCAATCGATCGCTCGACCCGGATGGAAAACTGGCTTGGGCACTATTGATTGCAACGATACCCGTAGCATTTTTTGGATACCTGCTACATGACCTGGTTGAAACGACACTGCGTTCACCGCTTGTAATCGCCAGCACCACGATCGGTTTCGGTGCGCTGTTATGGTTCGCAGACACAATCGCCAAACGGATTCAAAGTGAGAAACAGCTGGGCTGGCGCGAGATCATTATTATCGGATTTGCCCAAGCGCTTGCACTGGTCCCAGGTACTTCACGATCAGGAATTACCATGACAGCCGGTCTTTTATTGGGCATGGAACGTACTGCCTGCGTACGATTTTCGTTCCTGCTGTCTATCCCCGTCATCGCGCTTGCCGGTGGTTATGAAACTGTGAAGTTACTGTCGCAAAATATTGCCGTAGATTGGCAGTTGATGGCGACAGGGGTTTTATTGTCGGCGAGCGCTGCCTGGTTGACAGTTTTTCTTTTCCTTAAATTTATCGAGCGTATGGGTATGTTGCCATTTGTCATTTACCGCTTTGCACTGGGACTGTTATTGTTCTATCTATTCCTATGAATACATTAATCATTATCAGACACGCCATTGCCGAAGAACGCAGTATCGGCCTCGTCGATGCAACACGTGCACTAACGGCTGACGGAACCGAAAAGATGAAACTGGCAGCTTGCGGTCTGCAACGCATCCAACCTGAGCTTGATTTACTGGTTTCAAGTTCGCTCACGCGCGCTATACAAACCGCGGATCTTGTTGCCGCATGCTATCAGGATGTAGAACGTAAAGAATCTGACTTACTCAGCCCGGGTATGGATCTTGCGAAAACTGTTCATTGGCTGGATAACAAAACTAAAGCAGAGGCTATCGGCATCGTAGGACACGAACCGGACCTGGGTGCGCTGGCAGGCTGGCTGATCAGCGGCACAGAAGATGGCTATATACCCTTAAAAAAGGGCAGTGCATGCCGTATTGACTTCCCGGGTATTCCTGATGCTGGCAACTGCATACTGCGCTGGTTTTTAACGCCCAAACAATTACGCATGATCGGAACATGAGCGCCGTTCCAGAATCTGAAATTCAATCTGCCTCGGACATTGCTGCAGTCGACCTGGGTTCCAACAGTTTTCACTTGATTGTTGCGCGCCCGAGCGATGATGCCCTGCATGTGGTTGACCGGCTACGCGACATGATCAGGCTGGGTGCGGGTCTTGATGAAAACCGCATCTTAAGCGAACAAGCAATGACACGCGCACTTGACTGCCTTGCCAAGTTTGGTCAGAGAATCCGTCACCTGGCACCTGAAAACGTACGCATAGTTGGCACTAATACATTACGTGTTGCACGAAACGCCCAGGCCTTTTTGCAGCATGCGCAAGCAGTGCTCGGGCACGACATTGAAATCATATCGGGTGTTGAAGAAGCCCGCCTGATCTATCTTGGCGTTTCACGCAGTCTATCAGGCGACGAAGGCCGCCGTTTGGTCATGGACATTGGTGGTGGCAGTACAGAACTCATTGTAGGGACACAAAAACAGCCGCTGCATATGCAGAGTTTGTACATGGGCTGCGTCAGCATGAGTCACGAGTATTTTTCTGATGGCCGAATCACCAATAAAGCTTTTAATAACGCCATCCTTGCTGCGCGCCTTGAACTTGAACCACACGAAGCAATCTTCAGGAATCTTGGCTGGCAAATGACTATAGGTGCATCGGGAACACTGCGCGCAGTCGAGCAGGTGCTACACGAGGCGGATTGGAGCAAACATGGCATTACAAAAGACGGCCTGAAAAAACTAAGGGAGAGTCTTTGTGATAGTGGCCATGTCGAAAAGATAAAGCTCCCCGGTCTAGACATCGAGCGCGCACCGGTGTTTCCAGGTGGTGTTGCTATCACCATTGCCGCCTTTGAAGCGCTTGAAATTGATCACATGCAAATCTCGGACGGTGCATTACGCGAGGGTGTTGTGTTCGATCTGATTGGCCGGCACAAACATATCGATGTACGCGAAGCAACTATTGGAAACTTTGCACAACGATTCCATACGGACACCCTGCATGCGGAAAGAATCCAAACCACAGCACAAGCCTGCCTGGCGCAGATAGAGGATGACTGGGATCTGGGCGATGCAGTCTATAGCCAGTATCTGCGCTGGGCGGCGCAGCTACACGAAGTTGGTCTCGATATCGCACATGGCCAATATCACAAACACGGTGCCTACATCATACAAAACGCCGATCTTCTGGGATTCTCGAGACAGGAGCAATTGATGCTCGCAACATTGATTCGTGCGCATCGCAGAAAATTTCCTGTTTCTGTGTTTAATGAATTACCCGAGGATAAAATACCGTTCATTCAACGGTTGGCAATACTATTAAGACTGGCTGTTGTATTACACCGTAGCCGCAATCCAACTCAAATACCCTTGCCCGCAGTTACAGCCAGCAAGCATGCCCTGGAACTGACTTTTCCTGATGGCTGGCTGGATGAGCACCCATTAACAAACGTGGATCTATCACAGGAAGCTGCTTACCTGAAGGAAGCGGATTTCAAATTAAAGTTTGGCTAAAGGATGTACCGCCAAAATCGATCCCCGCAGGGGATTGATATTGTGAGGAAAATGGAAACTTGTGTTTGTTTTCCGTGCGCTGATAATTCCTAGATGGAATTATTCATAAGCTTCCTTAAATATATACGCAACCATGAGTTGCCTGCTTGAATATCCAATAAACGGTATCAAATAACACCGATCCAGCACAGTTGACTTGAACAACTACCCTTGCTCAACCGGCAAACCCGATACCTTCCATTCAGGATAACCATCTTTTAAACGTCTCGCCTTTAGACCTTTGGCACGCAACCGTGCTACGGCATCAAATGCCAGCACGCAGTGGGGACCGCGACAATAGGCAATGATTTCCTGATTGGCATCGATGTCCTTCAAACAATTTTCCAGTTCCAGCAACGGCACATTGATCGCCCCCGGAATATGGCCGGCATTAAACTCCTCCTGGGGCCGCACATCGATGACGGTCACCAGGCCATCACGAACACGGGCGAACAATTCCTCCTGCTCGATAGGTTCCAGGTTGTCCTTCACCGTTAAATAGGTGTTGATCAGTTTGTCGACTTCGGCCACGTGCTGCTCAGCAACCGTGCGCAGGGCGTCCAGCAAGGTAATGACATCATCGCCGTTCAAGCGATAGAAGACCTTGAGCCCCGCCTTGCGGGGTGCCACCAGACCGGCCTGGCGCAGCTGCTGCAGGTGTTGCGAGGTATTGGCAACTGTCAGGCCGGCTACCTTGCTCAACGCCTCAACACTACGCTCACCTTGAGCTAATAATTCCAGTAATTCCAAACGGTTACCATTACTCAAGGCCTTACCTACCCGGGCAAACTGGGCAAAGAGCTCTTGTTTAAAACCGCCGCTTGACATGTGCTGAGAATCGTCTATTCTGTTATTCAACTAATCACTTGAATAGTTGTATAGGTGTTTTTTGAGTATAGCACGGCACTTGGCCTGCGCAATCAGGCCAGGACAACCCGGTAAGTTAAGGTTCGGATTCAGGAGAGAACTATGGCGTTAAGTGAATTTGTTCTGGCCAATGAAAAGCCCATTCGCATGGGGTTTTTCTTTGGCATCCTGGCCTTGATGGCCGGTTGGGAAATCCTGGCACCTCGTCGAGGTCTGACAACCTCCAAGGCTGTACGTTGGGCAAACAACCTTGGCATCGTGTTTTTCAACAGCTTTTTGCTGCGGCTGCTTTTTCCGGCAGCAGCGGTGGGCATGGCCGCATTTGCGACACAGCAGGGCTGGGGTATTTTTAACTACTATGAAGTGCCGTTTTGGCTTGCCTTGTTGGTAGCCATCATCGCCATGGATTTCATCATCTACCTGCAGCATGTGATGGTGCATGCCATACCCGTATTGTGGCGCTTTCATCGCATGCACCATGCAGACCTCGACTTTGATGTCACCACCGGCGCCCGCTTTCACCCCATCGAAATCATTTTTTCGATGCTGATCAAGTTTGCAACCATCGCAATATTAGGGCCGCCGGTGCTGGCGGTGATCATCTTCGAAGTGGTACTGAACATGACCGCGATGTTCAACCATAGCAATGTGCGTATTCCATTAAGCCTCGACCGGGTGCTGCGCTGGTTCGTGGTGACACCGGATATGCACCGCGTGCATCACTCGGTGGAGGATGACGAAGCAAACAGTAACTTCGGCTTCAGCTTGCCGTGGTGGGACCGGCTCTTCGGCACCTACCGCGATCAGCCCCGCGCCGGTCACGAGGACATGACCATCGGTATCCATACATATCGTGAACCGAAACTGGTGAGCTGGCTGCCGGGTATGTTGTGGCTGCCCTTTGTCGGAAAGATCAGCAGTTACGCCATTAACAGACGTGAGTGGAGTAACACCGATGCGAGTTAAATTGACACGGTTATTTGTTTTTTTATTCGTTATAGGTGGCATCGCATTGGCTATTGCCTATCGCGATCAATTAGATGCAACAGCCCTGGAACAATGGGTGAGTAGTGCTGGCGCCGCCGGCCCGATCGTCTTTATGTTGATTTATGCCATTGGGACGGTGTTATTTTTGCCTGGTTCAGTACTGACACTGGCAGGGGGTGCTATTTTTGGACCCGTACTTGGAACGCTTTACAATTTAACCGGTGCCACGATTGGTGCCACGATTGCCTTTCTGATTGCGCGCTATCTTGCTGCCGATTGGGTGGAACAAAAAACCGGCGGTCGCTTGAAACAACTCAAAGAAGGTGTTGAAGGCGAGGGCTGGCGCTTTGTCGCCTTCGTGCGCCTGGTGCCGTTGTTTCCATTTAACCTTTTAAACTATGCATTGGGTCTGACGCGTATCAAATTATCGCATTACATCATTGCGTCTTATCTGTTCATGCTGCCCGGCGCCATTGCCTATACCTATCTCGGCTACGCCGGGCGCGAGGCCTTGGCTGGTGAAACCAGTATCAGTCGTTTGATCCAACTGGGGTCGATCGCCCTGGCACTGCTGGCATTGGTCGCCTTCCTGCCAGGAATAATCGGCCGGCTGCGCCGCAGCCCGATGCTGGAGATCGACGAACTCAAGGCGCGCCTGGGCCAGGGCGAGGACCTATGTGTTCTCGATATCCGCAGTAGTGACGAATACACCGGTGAACTGGGACGTATCGCCGGTTCACTCAATATCCCACTGGACCAACTCGGCGAACGCTTGGCCGCGCTCGACAACTGGCTGGAAAAACCGATCGCCATCATCTGCCGCACCGAACGCCGCTCGGCCAAGGCGGCCCAGATGCTCTCGGAAAAGGGCTTCGCTGATGTGCACGTAGTCCGGGGCGGCATGACCGCCTGGAACGGACTCGGCCTGCCGGTGGAGCGATAACGGCTCCTTGTTAACGAAAATATAACGGAGCTGTGTAATGAAAGTGCTGATCATATTAAATGACCCTCCCTATGGTACGGAGCGAAGTTATAATGGGTTACGGCTGGCCAAAGGCCTTTTGAAAACTAACCCGGCAATTGATCTGACAGTATTTTTAATGGCCGATGCCGTGACTTGCGCGAAACGCGGACAAAAAACACCGTCGGGTTTTTACAATATCGAACTTATGCTCAAACCGGCTATTCGCAATGGGCGCGTACTTATTTGCGGCACCTGCATGGATACCCGCGGTCTAACCGATAACGAAGTGTTAGAAGGTGCCCAGCGCAGTACGATGGATGAACTATCAGCCAATGTTGTCACCGCAGATCAAGTATTGGTGTTCTAGCGATAATCGTAAAGAGATGAAATCAATGTTCAAGATTAGCGATCAGACGCTGACATTTTTGGAGGTCAACTCATGATGAATGGTATGTCGGGTTTTATGTCGGATTTTGGTTTTGGTGCGGGGTCCTTAGGCTGGCTGTTTATGATCCTGATCTGGGGATTGATTATCTTTGCGATCATCGTGCTAATTAAGTGGTTGTTTGATGCCTCTACCAAGAGTGGCGGGTCATCGGGGAAAAGCGCACAGGATATTCTCAAAGAACGTTATGCCCGTGGTGAAATCGACCGCGAGGAGTTTGAACAAAAGAAACGTGATTTGGAATCATAGTTGTTGTTTTCCATAGCTCACCAACAACCGCCGGTATACCGGCAAAGGAGGCAGTCATGGATATCGCAGATGTGATGATACATGTCCACCCGGATTTCGCGGAGGACCAACGCGGTAAAATAGAAACTATACTTGGTGCAAACGAAGGCGTGGTGTCTGTTCATTTCAGTCCCGATCAACGGCATGATCTAACCGTAGCCTACGATCCAAAGCTGGTTACCTCACACCATCTACTCGAACAGGTACGTGAGTGGGATGAGGCAGCAACGATGATCGGCTTGTGATTAATACGGCCAAATGAGGGTGTTGTAATGTCGAAGGGTAAAACCATACTCATACTTGGCGGCGGCATCGGCGGCATTGTCACCGCCAGCCGCCTGCGCAAGCAGTTGCCGGCCGAACACCGCGTTATCCTGATTGAACGCGAAACGGATTATGTCTTTGCACCTTCCTTTCTCTGGCTGATGACCGGCCTACGAACGGCGGAAAAGATATCGCGACCGTTAGTCACGTTGGAGAAAAAAGGAATTGAACTGATCTTCGGTGCTATCGAGCGGATTGATCCCGAACATTGCACCGTGCAGGTGAACGGTCAGACATTATCCGGTGATTACCTGGTGGTTGCCTTAGGCGCTGAACTTGCACCGGAAACGGTGCCCGGCCTAGAAGAGGCTGGTTACAATCTTTATACCCTGGCGGGCAGTGAAACATTAAGGGATGCGCGACTGACACTCAAAGAAGGCCGCATCGTGGTGTTGGTTAGCGGCATACCCTTTAAGTGCCCGGCCGCACCGTATGAGGCAGCAATGTTGCTGGAATACGATTGCCGCAAACGCGGCATTCGCGACCAGGTCAACATCGATGTGTATTCGCCTGAACCCGGGCCCATGGGAGTAGCAGGTCCTGAGGTTTCACAACAGGTGCGGCAGATGGTGGAATCGAAAGCTATCGGTTATTACCCGGAACATGCAGTTGTACGTGTGGATGCCGATAGCAGGCAAATTGAATTCAGCAACGGCGCCACGGCAACATTTGATCTGTTGGTTTATATTCCACCACACCGTGCACCACAGGTGGTCCGTGATGCAGGCCTGACCAATGAGTCGGGCTGGATACCGGTGAACAAACAAACACTCGAAACCAGGTTCCCGAATGTCTTTGCCATCGGTGATGTCACCGGTATCCCGCTGGCGATTGGTAAACCACTACCAAAAGCTGGTGTTTTCGCCCATGGCGAGGCGGAGGTGGTTGCCAATAACCTGGTTTATACCATTACCGGTAACGGCTCACCCAAACACTATGAGGGGCATGGAGAATGTTTCATTGAAACAGGAGACGGCAGAGCAGGCTTTGGCAGCGGTAATTTTTTCGCCGAACCCAAGCCACAGATAAAACTATGGCGTCCCGGTTATTTACTTCACCTAGGCAAAGTGGCTTTTGAGAAGTACTGGTTATACCGCTGGTTCTAATTCAAACCAGAAGCACCCTATCATTCACAATTGTGATGAAGGAGTCCCTTATGCTGCACCGTGTAGTGTTCATGTTCTTTGTGCTTATTGGCACAATCGCTAGTACTCAGCTGTTAGCAGCCGAACTTGAGGTTCAAAAGGTCACTGACCATATCTATGCCATTGTCGGTGCAATCGGTCAGCGTTCGCCTGAGAACCTCGGCAACAACGCCACCTATGGGTTTATCGTCACCAAGGAAGGCGTCGTGCTGATCGATGCGGGCGGCAGCAACAAAGGGGCGCAACTAATCCATCAGGCCATTCGGCAAATCACCACAAAACCTGTCGTTGTGGTTATTAACACCGGCGGACAGGATCAGCGCTGGCTCGGCAACGGTTATTTCAAGAAACAGGGCGCGCGCATTATCGCCGCCAAGGCGACCATTCTGGATCAGCAAAAACGCGTTGACGATCAGTTGAGCTTGCTGGACACGCTGGTGGGCAAACAAGGCATGATGGGTACGCGTGCGGTTTATGCAGACGAAACCTTCGATACCAAGCGCGAACTGACCATAGGCGGGGTGCAAGTGCAATTGCACAATCCCGGTACCGCCCATACCCCCGGTGACACTTATATCTGGTTGCCAAAGCAAAAGGTCGTCTTCAGCGGTGACATTGTCTATGTCGAGCGCATGCTGTCAGTAAGTTCGGTATCCAAAACCAAAGACTGGATTAAGTCCTTCGAGGTTATGGCGGCTTTGAAGCCAACCTATGTCGTACCCGGACACGGTCATGTCACTGATCTTAAACAGGCGCGTGCTGACACCCATGATTATCTGGTGGCGCTGCGGCAGGGCGTGACGGACCTGTTGGAACGCGGGTTGGGCCTGGAGTCTGTGAGCGTAATAGATCAGTCGAAATTCAACTATCTAAAGTTTTATAAAGAACTGAAAGGGCCAAACGCCCATTCAGTCTATCGAGAAATGGAGTGGGAGTAAGCCTTGGTGTGTGAACTGCTTGGCATCAGCAGTAACCAGCCTGCAAAATGGGGTGACCCGTTAACGTTGTTTCGAAAGCAAGACTGCCGACAATCCCGATGGCTGGGGACTTGCCTGGCGGGAGGCCGATGCCTGGCAACTGCATAAGGCACCGGAGGCGGCGATTCAAAGTGAGCAGTTTGTTAGGTTATCGCAAACTATTGTTACCAACCTGCTGATCGCGCATGTCCGCAAGGCCAATCCACCCAGCGCCTTTACACTGGAAAACACCCATCCGTTTGTACGGGAATGTTGTGGCCGGTCGTGGATCTTTGCGCATAACGGCAAAGTCCCGGAGGTGATCCAACCCCAGGGCTGCTGTCATCCCTATCAATCGCAACCACAGGGTGAAACCGATTCTG
>BTQO01000018.1:0-12472 GCA_036985915.1 Gammaproteobacteria bacterium
CATAGCCTATTCTCCTTGTTGGTCTTTGAGCGGGTCGGGCGAAGATCCGTAACAGTACTGACAGGAAATGGTGTCAGGTCTTTCATTGCAACAGACTCGATTGATTGTCACGCGACACTAGCACGTTCTTGTACGTCGTCTATGTACTCCGGGACATACGTACAATAGCTTTTAAGGGAATCGGGTCGCTCTCGGCCATCCCTGGCCTGCGCGACATAAGAACAGTCGCTTACGGCATCCTGCCTCACGCGACACTTGCACTTCCCTGTACGTCGTCCTGTTCTTAACCCGTAACGGGGGTTCTCATCCACACCGCCTCATAAACCAAAAGACCACCGCTTGGGTGGTCTTTTGGTTTATATGGTGGAGGCGGGGGGAATCGAACCCCCGTCCGCAAGTCCTCTGCCTTCGGCTCTACATGCTTATCCCAGTCAATTGTTTTAACTGATGGCTACCCGACGGGCAGGGAAGACCAACAGCGATTCCGGTTAGTTTTAACGCGTCCACCCCGGACAAGTTTTCGCGCTAGCTTATATAGGGTGACTCCCGTGAACTGAGCGTATAAGCACGCGTCAGGCGGAAGGCATTACACTGGTGTTTAAGCAGCTAATGCGTAGTTGTCGTCGTTGGCAACTAAAAGTTTTACAGCTGGATTAACGAGGTTATCTGTTCCTCGGCATGCACCTCAGGTTTCGCAACCCACGTCGAAGCCGGGTCGCCCCCATGTCTTATATATATAGGGTTTACGGGCAGATTTAAACCCCTAAATGCTTTTTAGCAGGCGTTGCTTGTCGCGCTGCCAATCCCGGTCTTTTTCGACCGCGCGCTTGTCGTGAAGTTTCTTGCCCTTGGCCAGGCCGATTTCCAGCTTGGCGCGGCCCTTTTTCCAGTAAAGCGCCGTTGGTACCAGGGTATAGCCCTTTCTTTCAACCGCGCCGATCAGCTGGTCGAGCTCCTTTCGGTGTAGCAGCAGCTTGCGGGTGCGGATCGGGTCTGGTTTCACATGGCTGGAGGCGGATGCCAGTGGCGAGATGTGCGCACCGAACAAAAATGCCTCGCCATCTTTCACCAGCACGTAGCCCTCTTTGAGTTGCGCACGGCCGGCCCTGAGGGCTTTCACCTCCCAACCCTCGAGCATGAGTCCGGCCTCCAGGCGCTGTTCAATAAAAAAATCAAACCTGGCTTTTTTATTGAGCGCAATCGTGGACGAGGGGGTTTTTTCCTTTTTCTTAATCGCTGCCATCAGTGCATTGTAGGGAGTCAATCCCGTATGGCCAACGTCTGGCGGTTTTTGCGCCTTGGGTATTTGCTAGAATGCCGCCACTACGCACCACAGGGAGCACCATGAGCGAGCGGGAGTCACAACACGGCCACTGGTCGTCACGCACTATGTTTATTCTGGCCGCCACCGGCTCGGCGGTGGGCCTCGGTAACATCTGGAAGTTTCCCTACATGGCGGGCGAATTCGGCGGCGGCGTGTTTGTGCTGTTTTATATTTTCTGTGTCGCGATCATCGGCATCCCGATCATGATGGCGGAAATCATGCTTGGTCGAAAAGGCCGCCACAGTCCGATTAACACCATGCGCCTGGTGGCCGAGGACGAAGGCCAAAGCAAATGGTGGCAGGCGTTGGGCTGGATGGGCGTGGTTGCCGGCTTTTTGATTCTTTCTTTTTATAGCGTGATCGCCGGCTGGACCCTGGCCTATGTGTTTCGTGTTGCTTCCGGCCTGTTCGAAGGCCAAACGGCAGCCGGTGTCGGCAGCATCTTTAGCGAATTTGTGTCCGACCCGGAACGTCTTTTGTTCTGGCACACCGCGTTTATGGTCTTAACGGTGTATGTGGTCGGCGGCGGCGTGCGCCATGGCCTGGAACGCGCAGTGAAATACTTGATGCCGGCGTTGTTGATCATTTTATTGCTCATGGTCGGTTATGCCATGAACACCGGCTACTTCGCGCAAGGTGTGAAGTTCATGTTCTACCCCAATTTTGAGGCGCTAAAGGCAGAAGGGGCAATCAAGGATGCAATCCTGGGCGGTATGGGCCAGGCGTTTTTCTCGCTCAGCCTCGGTATGGGTGCGATTATGGCCTACGGGGCCTATTTGCCACCGAAAACATCCATTGCCTCGGCCGCCATCAGCATTGCGCTCATGGATACCCTGGTGGCGTTGCTGGCAGGCCTTGCGATCTTCCCGATTATTTTTGCCAATGGCCTGGAACCGGCCTCCGGCCCCGGACTTATTTTTAAGGTGTTACCTATTGCGTTTGGTCAAATGCCGGGCGGTTCAATCTTTGGCACCCTGTTTTTTGTGTTGCTGGTGTTTGCCGCGTGGACTTCGTCCATCTCTTTGGTGGAACCTGCCGTTGCGTACCTGGTGGAAAAGCGCGGCATGAGTCGCCGCAAGGCGGCCGGGGTGTGTGGCGTGGTGGCCTGGTTGCTCGGGATTTTCACCGTGTTTTCATTCAACATCTGGTCGGATGTGCATCCGCTGGGTATGTTCGCAGTGTTTAAGGATAAAACCTTCTTTGACCTCATTGATTTTCTCACCTCGAATGTGTTGCTGCCGCTAGGCGGTGTGTTGGTGGCCGTTTTTGTGGCCTGGCTGATGAAGCGTGAAACCAGTTGCAACGAACTCAACATCACGGGCGCGACCTGCGGGTATCCGCTGTGGCGCTTGCTCACGCGTTACGTTTCGCCGGTGCTGGTGCTGATTATCTTTATCGTCGGCCTGTTGCGTTTATAGCCGCGTGCATTTGTTGTGACGGTCATCAACCGAAGCGCCCTGGTACCACATACGGCGGGTGAAATGTATGCGTTGGTCAACGATATTGAAGCCTATCCGACGTTTTTACCCTGGTGTCATTCGGTCACGGTGCATCATAATGATGTTGAAACCGCACGCGCCACCATCGAGGTAAAGCGTGGGCCGGTGCAGTATGCGTTTACCACGTTCAACCGGTGTATACCGAACGTCAATATGCGCATGCAACTGGTTGAAGGCCCCTTTAAAAACCTCGAAGGTGAGTGGCGCTTTGAACAGCTGGGCGAGGATGCCTGCAAGATCAGTTTTCACATTGAATTTGAATTCAAGAGCAAGGTGTTGCGCATGAGTCTTGGGCCCGTGTTCAGTAAAATTATGGATAGCCTGATGGATGCCTTTGTGGCGCGCGCGCAATACATCTATGGCCGATGATGAGCAAAAGCAGATGACCATCGAGGTGGTGTATGCGCAGCCTCGATAAGCCATGGTTGCTCACCCGCCACCTGCCCTATGGCGCCACCATTCAAAACGCCATCGATGCCTCGGGCATTTTGGATCAGGTTCCAAAGATCGACTTAACGCGCACCAAGTGGGTGCGTTTGGCCGCGTGAAACCGCTTGATCACGGTTTGCACGAAGGCGATCGGGCAGAGATTTACCGGCCGCTGGTAGCCGACCCGGGAGATGCAAGGCGCGAGCGGGTAAAACAGGAACGTGCCGCAAAAAAAAGGTGAGGTGAAAGGCGGTTCGGGCCGGACTTGTTATTCCTCGGCCTCAATACCGATGGTTTTCATGATGCGGTCGAGGTAGCTTGAGCGTTTGCCGGCGCGGGGTTCATCGGGTGGAATCACCAGTGTGCGTTCCCGGTTTTGTTCCGCCAGCGCCTTCGCCTGTTCGGCAAACATCGGTCTTAGATCCCCTTCAATGCGGGTCAGGCGGTCTTCCTTGAAATACAGGCTCACGCGCCGTTCGATCATCTCGCCGCCCCCCGGGGTGAGGGTATAGATGTAGTCCCAGCGTTCCTGGTGAAACGGATCTAGAATCAGTGGGGTGCCGAGCGCAAACCGCACCTGGTTGCGGGACATGCCGGGCCTTAGGTTGTTGACCTGCTCCTGGGTCACATCATTGCCCTGCTGCACGTCGACCTTATACACCCCGGGGATCTTGAGCGTGGGCAGATCGGAGATGTGCCAGTCTTTCTTGGTGAAGGATGAGCACCCAGAGCTTACGGTGCTTGCAATGATGGCAACGAAAATGAGAACCTTTCTCATGAACTTTATAACTCGCATAGGTCAGTCAAGATTTGAGCAAGCTATGATACCGCATGACACGCCCATCAATCATCCAGACGTCTGATGACCGACGAATCCCAGGAATTAAGAAGCGCAGGCCTCAAGGTCACCTTGCCACGTTTGAAGATTCTTGAAATCCTCGAAACGAGTGTTGCATGTCATTTGAGCGCAGAGGATGTGTACAAGCAGCTGCTCGGGGCCGGTGAGGTCATAGGCCTTGCGACGGTGTACCGGGTGCTGACCCAGTTTGAATCCGCGGGGCTGGTCATTCGGCATCACTTCGAGGGCGGTCATTCGGTGTTTGAGCTGGATCGCGGCAAACACCATGATCATTTAGTGTGCATACGCTGTGGCAAGATCGTAGAGTTCGTCGATCCCACTATTGAATCGCGGCAGCAGACCATTGCACAAGAACACACGTTTGAAATTACCGACCACAGCCTGATCATCTATGGCACCTGCGCCAGTTGCAGCGCATAACGGCTGTTTAATCAGCCCATGATGCTTTCTTTTTTCCTGGCAACGCTGCTGACTGCCTTAACATTTCCCGTGCATGCGCACGGGTTTGATCGGTAATGGTCGCGCCACCGAGCATGCGCGCGATTTCTTCTTCACGTTCTTTGGGTTTGAGTGTGCGCATGCGCGCATGGGTTGTTTGATCGCCTGCCAGTTTGGTCACCTGTAAATGATGGTTTGCCTGGGACGCCACCTGGGCCAGGTGCGTGACACACAGTGTTTGCCGGTTGAGTCCCAGGCGATGTAATTGCAGACCTACCGATTCGGCCACCGCACCACCGATACCGACGTCGACTTCGTCAAAGATCATGGTGGCAATGCCGCCACGTTGGGTACCGGCCACCTGAATCGCAAGACTCAACCGCGAGAGTTCGCCACCGGATGCAATCTTTGCTAAAGGCTGTTCGGGTTGCCCCGGATTGGTAACCACCATGAAGGTGATTTGATCGCGGCCCGCAGCTTTGGGCGGTGTTTTTGGGTCGTGCACGATGTTGATATCAAACCGGCCGCCGTGCATGCCGAGTGCCTGCATGAGTTCGGTGACTTCTTTCGATAACTGCTTGCCGGCCTGTACGCGGTCGGTGTGCAGGTCCAGGTCTTTGAGGTTGTAGTCTTCGAGTTGAAGCTTCAAGGTTTCCTCGAGTGCTTCCAGCCGCTCATCGGTATGTTCGAGTGCGTCCAACTCCTGTTCCAGTTTGGTTTGCACGTTGATGAGCGCTTCGGGCGCTACATGGTGCTTGCGCGAAAGTTCGTGCAGTTGGCCAAGCCGGGTTTCAATCGCAGCCAGTGCCTGCGGGTCAGGCTCCAGCGCATCATGAAAGCGCTTGAGCGTGTTAACGCCCTCTGAGAGATTGATGTTGGCGCTGTTAATAAGGTCGGCAGCTTCAGTTAGCTGCGGGTCCTTGTCATACCAGTCGCCAAGCAGGTTCGATAACTCGGAAAGTTTTGCTTGTATGGTGTCGTCATCGCCTTCGGACAAGGTTGCGGTAATGCGCGCGCAGGCCGCAATCATGTTGTCTGCCTGTGCCAGCCGTTCGTGTTCAACATCCAGCGCTTCAAGATCAAGTTCGTCGAGTGCCTGCGCCCGTAATTCCTGCGCCTGGTAGCGCAACATATCCAGCCGTTCGGTGCGATCAATGGTGATGGCCTTTAGTTGCTCAAATGCCTCTTGTGTTTCCTTTAACGTGCGGTAGTAGTCCACCAAGGGTGCAAGTTTAGCGTTCAGTTGTGCGTAGTCATCGAGCAGTCCGCGTTGCAGGGCCGGTTTGGTGAGTGACTGGTGCTCATGTTGACCGTGGATATCCACCAGCAACTCACCGATTTCACGTAACGCCTGCATGGTTACCGGGCTGTTATTGATAAAGCCGCGACTGCGCCCGTCACGGGTGATGATGCGTCGCAAGATGCAGCTATCGTCCGCATCAAGTTCGTGTTTTAAAAGCCATGCGCGCGGTGCATCGAGCGTTGCGATATCAAAACTCAGGGTAATTTCGGTGCGGTCTGCACCGTGCCTGATCCAGCTGCTATCGCCGCGGTCACCCAGTGCCAGACCCACCGCATCAACCAGGATGGACTTACCCGCGCCTGTTTCACCGGTGAGCGCGGTCATACCGGGTGCAAACGCCACTTCAAGGTCATCCACAATGGTGAAATCGCGGATATGAATATGGGCAAGCATCAGGAGTTTGTTCGTGGGTTAATCCGTTAAATCCACGGTTGTTCACCCCAGCGCAGTTTTGCACGCAGGATTTCGTAGTAGTCGTAGCCGGGCGGATGCAGCAGTTGTATGCGTTTTGAGTGTCTGGCCACCACGATGTCATCACCCGGTTCGATGCGATGGCAAACCTGGCCATCAATGCTGAGCAATGAATGTTTGTGAAAACCTTCACGGATCCTGATGCGAATCTCGCTTTCGGCGCCGATTACCAGGGGCCGGTTGTTTAATGTATGCGGGCAAATAGGCGACAGACCGATGGCATCGAGCGCCGGATGCAGAATCGGTCCGCCCGCCGACAGGGAGTAGGCTGTGGACCCGGTCGGTGTTGCGATCACCAGGCCATCGGAACGATAGGTGGTGATATAGCTATCGTCGATGTACGCATCAAACTCAATCATGCGCGCCATTTCCCATTTGTGCAGCACGGCATCGTTTAATGCAAATGTTTGATTTACCTTGTTACCGTCTCTTTCGAGCCAGGTGGTTAACAGTGCGCGCCGTTCCGTGATGAGTTGCCCATTTAGAAGTTGATCCAGGAAGTGCCCCAGTTGATCAAGCGACACGTCGGCTAAAAAGCCGAGCCTTCCGAGGTTAACGCCCACGATGGGCACGTCCGATTCAGCCATGGCCCGGGCCGCAGTGAGTAGCGTGCCATCACCACCGATGACGATCATGAGATCGCATTGCCTGGCAAGTGCATCCAAAGGCAGCGCCTTGAGTGACGCATCGTCGGCGATTCCGGCTGCATTTTCTTCCAGCAACAATTCAACGGGATGGTCTTTCAGGTGTGCAAGGCTTAGCCGCAATGCCGCGCTGGCATCGGCATCATCGCGTTTTACCATCAGTCCGAGTGTTTGAAATTTCTTGGTCGTCATGCGTGCACTACACTTGAATTAGTCGTTCTTGACAGCCCAATGGGTCGTTGATAGTTTGCTCAAGCCCTATTGAAGTCACAGGATATTTCGTAATTGCAGATTAGCACATACTGAGATGCCATTAGTTGCAGAATCCAATGCGTTGGATGATCGTGCTCAGCGCTTACTCAAGGCGCTCGTCGAGCGCTACGTGGCTGATGGCCAACCTGTCGGGTCCAGGACCCTGGCACGCGAACTCAACCTGGAGCTGAGTCCGGCCACCATTCGTAATGTGATGGCCGACCTCGAAGCGTTGGGGTTTATCGACTCGCCGCATACCTCGGCCGGCCGGGTGCCGACCGTGCGTGGGTATCGTTTTTTCGTGGACACCTTGTTGTCTGTCAAACCGCTTGCCGATACCGAGGTGCAATCGATGTCCAACACACTTACACCCGGGCAACAAAGCGCCGAGCTGGTGGAAAATGCGTCATCACTGTTATCGGCGGTTACCCATATGGCCGGTGTGGTGACCTTGCCGCGGCATGAACGATTGGAATTAAGGCACATCGAGTTCTTGCGGCTGTCTGACCGGCGCGTGCTAACCATCCTGGTTGTCAACGAACAGGAAGTGCAAAACAGAATCATCGAGGTACAACGCGACTTTACCCCGGCTGAACTTACCGAGATTGCCAACTTCCTCAATGAACGCTTCCTGGGGCGTGACTTAAAGCATATTCGCAAGACCTTGCTGGCCGAAATGCGGGAAGCGCGTGAGCACATGAACCGCATGATGATTAACGCCATTGATATGGCTGAACAGGTATTCAAGGATCCGGCCGGGCGCGATGATTACATCCTGGCAGGCGAAACCAATCTGATGGGGTTTGCTGAACTGGGCGCATTGGAAAAACTGAAAGACCTGTTCGATGCCTTCTACCAGAAACGGGAAATCCTCCTCTTGTTGGACCAGTGCATCAATACCGATGGCGTGCAGATCTTCATTGGCGATGAATCTGGCTATAAAGTGCTCGATGAATGCAGTCTTGTTACGGCACCCTATTCTGTTGATGGCGAGTTGGTCGGGGTTCTGGGTGTAATTGGACCCACCCGCATGGCCTACGACCGCGTGATCCCGATTGTTGATCTCACTGCCCGCCTGCTTGGCGCGGCCTTGAAACACCACAACTAACCCCCATACATTCGACATGCCCCGGATGCGGGGCCGGGATCGTATGTGTTTTTAAACCATGAATAAGAACCTATGAGCGCTGAAGAGCAACAAGACGAGAATCCACAGGCCGGCGATAGCGCGCCAGCATCGACCGGCACACCTGAAGTACTGGAAGAAATCGGGTTGGATGATACCGACGCCGACAAGGCGGAAATCAGCAAGCTGCAGGAGCAGGCCAATCAGGACCGGGAGCAGATTCTGAGGTTGCGTGCTGAACTGGATAATCTGCACAAGCGTAACCGCCGTGAACTGGAAAACGCACACAAGTTTGCGATGGAGCGATTCATAAATGAACTGCTGCCGGTCGTCGACAGCCTTGAGATGGGCCTGGATGCGGCCGATGGCGAGGATGTTCAGGTCGAGCAACTTCGCGAGGGTAATGAACTGACCTTGAAGATGTGTGTATCCGTTTTGGAAAAATTCGGGGTGACGATGATTGACCCCCTGGGCGAGCCGTTTGATCCCAAACTCCATGAAGCCATGGCCACGCAGCCGGCCGAGAACGCCGACCCGAATATCGTGCTGACGGTGGTGCAAAAGGGCTATGAACTCAACGGCAGACTGGTTCGCCCGGCTCGCGTCATCGTATCGGCCAACCCAGGATCTTGAAATTACCCGCTCAATCCCCACCTCCCTATATAGATTGAATTGAACCGATTGGAGTATCGAAACGATGGGCAAGATTATTGGTATTGACCTTGGCACCACCAACTCGTGCGTGGCTGTCCTCGAGGGCGGCAAACCCAGGGTGATCGAAAACAGCGAGGGTGATCGCACTACGCCATCCTATGTCGCGTTTACCGATGGCGAGGAAATGCTGGTTGGCCAGCCTGCAAAGCGTCAGGCAACGACCAACCCTGAGCACACCCTGTATGCTGTCAAACGTCTGATTGGTAGAAGTTTTGATGAAGATGTCGTGCAACGTGATACCACGCTGGTCCCGTACAAGATCATCAAGGCCGACAATGGCGATGCCTGGGTTGAGGTCAATGGCAAGAAGATGGCACCGCCGGAGATTTCCGCGCGCGTGTTGATGAAGATGAAAAAGACTGCGGAAGATTACCTCGGCGAGGAAATCAAGCAAGCGGTCATCACCGTACCCGCCTATTTCAATGACTCCCAGCGTCAGGCCACCAAGGATGCCGGCCGTATTGCAGGCCTGGATGTGAAACGCATCATCAATGAGCCGACGGCAGCAGCACTTGCCTATGGTATGGATAAGAAACCCGGCGATACCAAAGTTGCGGTGTATGACCTGGGCGGCGGTACCTTTGATATCTCCATTATCGAAATTGCCCAAGTTGAAGGTGAGCACCAGTTCGAGGTGCTCTCGACCAATGGCGATACGTTCCTTGGCGGCGAAGATTTCGACAAGCGCGTCATTGATTTCTTGGCGGATGAATTTAAGAAAGATCAGGGCATTGACCTGCGCGGCGACCCGCTGGCCATGCAGCGCCTGAAAGACGCCGCTGAAAAGGCCAAGATCGAGCTGTCGTCCAGCCAGCAGACCGATGTCAATTTGCCGTACATTACAGCTGATGCCAGCGGTCCGAAGCATATGAATATCAAGATGACCCGGGCGAAGTTCGAATCCCTGGTGGAAGATTTGATCGTGCGCACCGTTGATCCTTGCAAGGTCGCGTTGAACGATGCCGGCTTGAGTAAAGACGAAATCGATGACGTGATCCTGGTGGGCGGTCAGACCCGCATGCCATTGGTACAGGAGATCGTGAAGGACTTTTTTGGCAAGGAGCCGCGTAAGGACGTCAACCAGGATGAAGCGGTTGCCGTTGGTGCCGCCATTCAGGCCGGTGTGCTGGGCGGAGACGTCAAAGACGTCTTGTTGCTGGATGTGACACCGCTGAGTCTCGGTATCGAAACGCTGGGTGGTGTCATGACCAAGCTAATCGACAAGAACACCACGATTCCAACCAAGGCATCGCAGGTGTTTTCCACCGCAGAAGACAATCAGACAGCGGTGACGTTGCACGTGTTACAGGGCGAGCGCGAAATGTCGTCTGCGAACAAATCGCTGGGCAAGTTTGACCTGGCTGATATTCCGCCGGCACCCCGTGGTCTGCCGCAGGTCGAGGTCGCGTTTGATATCGATGCCAACGGTATTTTGAATGTATCGGCCAAGGACAAGGCAACCGGCAAGGAACAGTCGATTGTGATCAAGGCCTCCAGCGGATTGGAGGATGAAGAAGTCGAACGCATGGTCAAGGATGCCGAAGCGCATGCCGAGGAAGACCGCAAGTTCCATGAACTGGTCGATGCCCGCAACCAGGCCGATAACCTGATTCATGCTTCTGAAAAGGCTGTCAAGGATCTTGGCGACAAGGTTGGTGAGGATGAAAAGAAGAAGATTGAAGTAGCTATTGAGGCGCTGAAGGAAGCCATAAAAACCGATGACAAGTCTGAGGTTGAGGCCAGGACGCAGGACCTGGCCGAAGTCTCAGGCAAAATCGCCGAGCAGGCCTATGCACAGAAATCAGCTGCCGGTGGTGAGGGTGCGCAACCCGAGGGCGGGCCGGCTGAGCAGGCGCAGGCTGATGAAGATGTCGTCGATGCTGAGTTCGAAGAGGTTAAGGACAAAAAGTAACTTAACCACATTCGCACACTTTAGTTGCGCCAAGCGATTGTATGCGGGTGAAAACACTCGCAGCATCGTCTTGGCGTTTTCGCCTGTAACAAAGCCATGTCAAAACGGGACTATTACGAAATTCTGGGTGTCGATCGGAATGTGTCAGAGGCCGATCTGAAAAAGGCCTATCGGCGCCTGGCGCAAAAGAACCATCCGGATCGCAATCCAGGCGACCATGCGGCGGAGGAGCGGTTCAAGGAAGCCAAGGAGGCCTATGAAGTTCTGTCCGATGGCCAAAAACGTACCACCTATGATCAGTTTGGCCATGCCGGTTTATCCAGCTCCGGACCGGGACCCGGTGCGCAGGGTTTTGGCGGGTTTTCCGATGTGTTCGGTGATGTGTTCAGTGATATTTTCGGTGGCGCTGCCCGCGGCCATGGTGGCGCTCAACGCGCCTATCGGGGGGCTGATCTACGCTATGCACTGGAACTGTCGTTAGAAGAGGCCGTTGCCGGCACCAAGGCCAAGATTCGCATTCCCAGCCTGGTCAAATGCGGCGCGTGTAACGGCAGTGGTGCCAAGAAGGGCACCCAGCCGGAAACCTGCGGGACCTGTGGCGGTCATGGCCAGGTGCGTATGCAACAGGGGTTCTTTTCAATTCAGCAGACCTGTCCAAAATGCCGTGGCGCCGGCGCCACCATCACCTCGCCGTGTACCTCGTGTCATGGTCATGGCCGAATCGAGCAACACAAGACGCTGTCGGTGAAAGTCCCGGCCGGGGTGGACAATGGGGACCGCATCCGGTTGTCGGGTGAAGGCGAAGCGGGCGAGATGGGCGGACCACCGGGTGATTTGTATGTTGAGATTCACGTCAAGCCACATAAAATCTTCCGCCGTGAGGGCAACAACCTGTATACCGAGGTGCCAATCAGTTTCGTGCGGGCAAGCCTGGGTGGTGAAATGGAGGTACCGACTCTCAGTGGCCGGGTATCCTTGAAGGTGCCTGTCGAGACACAGACCGGCAAGCAGTTCAGATTGCGCAATAAGGGTGTACGCTCGGTGCGCACCGGCGAGGTGGGCGATTTGGTTTGCCGGGTGGTGGTGGAAACACCGGTGAAACTGAACAAGCAGCAAAAGGACATACTGCGTGAATTTGAGGTATCGCTCGACCAGAGCGATAAGGGACATCATCCCAAGGAGCATTCCTGGCTGGATGGCGTAAAATCCTTTTTTGAGGCACTTAAAGGCTAATGACAAATAAACAGGTAAAGGTGGCCATCGGCGGCGCCGCAGGACGCATGGGCCGTGCGTTGATCGAAGCGTCCCATCATGCGCCGGGTGTGACGCTGGGTGCTGCACTCGAGCACAAGGATCATTCCATGCTCGCAAAGGACGCGGGTGAACTGGCCGGCATTGGTGCAATTGGAGTTGCCATTACCGATATGCCTGGGATGGTCAGCGGACATTTTGATGTGTTCATTGATTTCACCCTGCCCGAAGTGGCCATGGCACACCTGGC
>BTQO01000019.1:0-12247 GCA_036985915.1 Gammaproteobacteria bacterium
CACCCGGTCGCCCTTACGCCCCTTTTCGCGCAAGCTAAGCCGCTGATGAACACCAAAACGGTGCTGTTCGTCGACGACGATCAATGCTAGTTCATCAAATTGCACCCCTTCCTGATACAGCGCATGGGTGCCGACTACAACAGGGATGGCGCCACACGCAATACCTTCAAGTGTTCTCGTTCGTGCAGCTGCTTTTAAGGATCCGGATAATAGCGCGACAGGTACTTTAAGCGGTTCAAACCAGGATTTGAGGTTACGGTAATGCTGATCAGCAAGTAATTCTGTAGGCACCATCAGAACTGCCTGATAACTGCTCTCAACGGCACTTAACATCGCAAGCGCTGCGACAACGGTCTTACCTGAACCGACATCGCCTTGTACAAGACGTAACATGGGTACCGGTTGAGCAAGATCGCGCATGATCTCCTGGTGCACACGTTGCTGTGCATGAGTAAGTTCAAAGGGAAACCGGTTTAGAAGCGCCCCAATTGAGTCACCGCGGGACTGAAGCGGCAAAGCCAACTCCCGGCGTGATTGTTGTCGCAGCCGCTTCAGACTTAACGTATGCGCAAGCACTTCCTCCAGGGCGAGCCTGCGCTGGGCAGGATGCATGCCCTGTACCAGCAGGTCCTGTGCTGCATCGGGCGGCGGTTGATGGACGTATCGCACCGCGTCTCGTAACGATGGAAAATCCAGGCTATCGACCATTTCCTCAGGCAGGTATTCTTCCAGCAGGTTGCTTGATTGCGCCATGATTGCCAGCGCCTGACGCAGCAGACGGCGCATCCTCGGCTGTCGTATGCCTTCAGTCACCGGATAAACCGGCGTTAATGATTCCTCAATGCCTGCCGTGTCGCCTTCTTTTAATACCCGGTATTCCGGGTGCACCATCTCCAGTCCTGCAGGACCCGACCTGATAGCGCCAAAACAACGTATTCGCGTACCCCGCGACAGAGATTCTTGCTGCTGGCGGTTGAAGCGGAAAAACCTGAGCAAGATGGCGCCGCTGCCATCGGATACCCTGCATAACAACATGCGGCGGCGGCGATAAACGATATCGGATAATTCGATCTCGCCCTCGATGACCACTGCCGCACCCGGTCGTACGCTGCCGATGGGCCAAAGTCGTGTGCGGTCCTCGTATCGATAGGGCAAATGAAACAGGAGATCCTGAACTGCGTGAATACCAAGCCTGGCCAGCTTGGCAGCCACTGCCGGTCCAACACCGGAAAGTTGGGTAACCGGCTTAAGACTCACAGGCCCAGTTGCACGGTACAGAAAAATATGGCTGTTTACGCGGCCGGATAAGCTTCATGGCCCAATGCCGGTCATTCCCCAATGAGCAAAATGGCGTCCATTTCAACCATCGCATCCTTTGGTAGCTGGGCAACACCGACGGCTGCCCGCGCCGGATAGGGTTCTCTGAAATACTCGGCCATGACCTGATTCACCAGTGGAAAATGCACCAGATCGGTCAGATACACCATCAACTTGACGACATCGGCCAGTGAACCGCCTGCCGCCTCAGCGACTGCTGAAAGGTTGTCAAACACCCGTTGAATTTGCGCCTCCATATCACCTTCAACGAGCGCCATCGTTTCAGGTACGAGTGGTATCTGACCCGATAAAAAGACAAGATTTCCGGCCCTGACAGCCTGTGAATACGTACCGATTGCCTGAGGTGCCTGATCGGTCACTATGATTTCGCGCTGGCTCATGAATCAACCCTCCTTATATGCGGAATGTGTCTGTCGAAGCACTACACATTCTACTGCCTACGTGGCCGGGTACCAGACACCGCCAGTCTAGAAATAATCCACGGGCTGTCCCGTTTTTCTGACAGGATGCTAAGATGCAATTTCACCTCCACCCAAATGTTTAGGAGAGTAGCGATGACCTTCCGTGATACATCAGAACTAACCCGCATACAGATTGCACGTAGCGATATTGTCGTCTCGCCTGTTGTGTATGATGCCGCCACCCGGATATTCACCACCTATATGGCTGCCGATAAGGTCAACAAAGAAAACCTTGACGATATGCTCACGAAATCTGTCCAACTGGCAATCGAGCTGGCCCTGACAACCGATCGGTCTTTGAAAGTCACTGAAGATCGGCAATCATTCTAGTACCAATTATCGATCCATAAGGTTTATAGCCGCAACAATGAATCCGTTTAAACGGGTTATTCCGGTAACTGTCTTGTGTGTTCTCACCTCCATGTTGTCCACTGGTGCAAGCGGCATCGAAAAACATGCGAACGGTAATTAAGAAACACTCTATGAAAGGACGCGCAATGAATTTGTTGATCAACTGTACGCTCTGCACAAACAAATCGTCTCACAACAAAGCTTGCGCAAGAAGTCTGAAAAAGGTGGGTATGCACGCCGCCCAAACTTCTATACTGAGGAAAGCTTTTATGACCGTGCAAGTGGGAAGCTGGTCAGCCGAATCCATTGGGCAGTAAAAAATATGGCCGGGTACATTGCATGCCTATCGCAGCCTGACACCGGACGGTATTACTAAAACGGAATTTTGCAGAGGGTCGCACGATGGCAAGAAAGTATCTATCGTGCCAAGTGAGCTTGAAGTTCTTAAGGCACAACAGCAACCCAATGGTATCCGTTCCACAGAACATTACAAGCTGTGCTTTAACAACATCCCGGAAGGTACAGGCAAACATCTCATACCGAGGTAATCATCCTGTTGCCAGCCGGAGCCATAAGCTGCAGCAATAAAAAACCCCGCATGTGCGCGGGGTTTTTTATTTTACTGGCAATGCCTGCTTTACAGCACGACACTGACTGTTTTGCGTCTTTTCTGTCCTTTTACCTCGAACACAACCTTACCATCTGCCGTAGCAAACAGGGTATGGTCACGACCCAGGCCGACATTCTGGCCTGGTCTGAAATGAGTGCCACGTTGACGCACAATAATATTGCCGGCACGTACTTTCTCGCCACCAAAACACTTTACACCGAGTCGCTTCGATTCTGAATCACGGCCGTTACGCGTACTACCGCCTGCTTTTTTATGTGCCATCTTATGTCACCTTAGAAACAGATCGGCTGGCCTTGATGCCTGTGATCTCAATCTCAGTGTAATTCTGCCGGTGCCCCATGCGTTTCATATGTTGCTTGCGGCGATGAAATTTAATAACTTTTACTTTGTTACCCCGGCCGTGGGAAACAACCTTGCCGGTTACCTTGCCACCATCGATCAGGGGTGCGCCGACCTGCATCTTGTCGCCATCGGCAACCATAAGCACCTGATCGATCTCAACGGTGTCGCCAACCGCAACGCTTAAGCTCTCGACCTTGAGGGTATCGCCCGGGGCTACCTTGTATTGTTTGCCACCCGTTTTGATGATCGCATACATTATTCTTGATGTTACGTCCTGAGTGAGGGTCCGTGGATTTCTAGGATTTCTAGCAAAAACCGTGAAAAGGCGCAGAATTCTAGCCCTGCTGGGCCCTTCGGTCAATGACAGCCTCGCCCGAGGGGGCTAAACTTGGCGGCCCCCAGACTCATCAACGGTCGTAGCCGAGCAATCTTGCATGGCGGCATCGGCCCGAAACTCCCCCCCATACCTGCCATGCCTCAAGCCAATAACCGTATCGAACAACCCGCCGGGCCGTTTCCGGACCTCAAAGCCATTCGCCAGTTGGTGGCAAATGACATGGATGCAGTCGATACGCTCATTGAACTGAAACTCGCCTCACAAGTGGCCCTGATCAACCAGTTGGCAGGGTATATCATCGGTAGCGGTGGCAAACGCCTGCGCCCGATGCTGGTACTGCTCTCGGCCGGGGCATGCGGCTATCAAGGAAAGGATCATATCCAGCTGGCCGCCATTATCGAATTCATCCACACCGCCACACTGCTTCATGATGACGTCGTGGATGCCTCCGAACTGCGGCGTGGCCGGGAGACCGCCAATGCCCTGTGGGGTAATGAAGCCAGTGTTTTAGTCGGTGATTTTCTTTATTCGCGCGCCTTCCAGATGATGGTCGAGATCGACAACATGGAGATCATGACCCTGCTGGCTGACACGACCAACACCATCGCGGAAGGTGAAGTCATGCAATTGCTCAATTGCCACGACCCGGATACCACCGAAGAGCTCTACCTCACCGTCATCCGTTCCAAAACAGCGAAGCTGTTTGAAGCTGCCAGCCAGTTGGGTGCGGTCATCACCGGCCGGCCAGACGCGGAGATCAAGGCGCTGGCTCGTTATGGCCGGTGTCTCGGTACATCCTTTCAGCTGATTGACGACGTCCTGGACTACAGCGGCAATCGTGAACAAACCGGCAAGAATCTGGGTGATGACCTGGCAGAAGGCAAACCCACCTTGCCACTGATTCACGTTATGCAAAACGGACAGGCGGATCAGGTCGCAACGGTCCGTAACGCCATTGAAAAAGGCGGGCTGAATCAAATTGATGCAGTGCTTAATGCAATTGAATCCACAGGTGCCATCGCTTACACTCATCGGCTCGCGCAGGGGGAGGCCAGGCGCGCAACTGACGCCCTTCAGGGCATGGCAACGTCGCCCTTTATGGGTGCGCTGCATGCACTGGCGGATTTTGCAGTACAGCGCGGCTATTGATCCGTTATCGGGGTGTAGCTCAGCTTGGTAGAGCACTGCCTTCGGGAGGCAGGGGTCGGAGGTTCGAATCCTCTCACCCCGACCAAATAACGCGCTCACCCTATCCCTCATCGCGTGCGAACGGCTGTTGATACAGCTTCCGCGGGCTTGGCTCGCTCATTACAGTACAACGTACGCATGACGAGGCATCTGATTTTCAGCCTAGGGACCGGCCTGTTGCTGGCAGCCTTATATACACCTGCATCTCACGCTGCAGCGGGTGCCAGCGAATGGCTCTGTGTGCCGGCTGCTGATGGTCGTGGCTGGGACTGCAACAAGGATGGCGTGCCCGCGGTCAGGCCTGAACCCAAGCCGAAACCACACGCCGCAGTCCCGGCACCCGCATCTGAGGAGACGCCACCAGACATCGTAGTGACACCGGTACCTGAAGCACCCCTTCATATACCTAAAGCGCTGCCGGAAACACCCATACCACCGCCCGCTGCCAAAGCCACCCCGCCGCCCAGCTTGGCAAAAGAGCCCCCGCTCGAAGAACAAGCACCTGCTGTGGCCGCAGAACCTGCACGCCGTGATATCAGCCCTGAACCAGAACCCGAACCGGCACCCATGGTCGCTGAGGAAGAGCAAGCGCCTACCGTGGCCGCAGAACCTGCACACCCTGAACCAGAACCCGAACCGGCACCCGTGGTCGCCGAGGAAATCCCGCTGCTTAAACCCACTGCTGAACCGGTGGCAAAACCCGAACCAACCCCCGAACCAGCCCCTGAGGCAACGCCAACACCCGTCATGGCGGAACCTGATATTCAACCTGCGCCTCAAGCGATGCCGGTGGTGGCTGAGCCTGAACCACCCCCGCTTAAGGTTACCGAACCACCGGCACGGTTCACCGAACCTCAAATACCCCCACCCTCTGAAATAACACCGGAAGAGGATGCCAAGGAAACCGTCGCCAGGGAACACACACCTGCGATCGATGCGCCCGCCGGTAAGCCAGCGGCCAAGACGCCCTTGTTGGTGCAACGGAGTACTCCTGCCAGCCGCGCTTTTTGCCTGAATCCGCCGCCGATACCACCGAAGCGCGCCGACCAACCCGGTTTCATCGCCCGGGACAACGCACCGATCGATATCCAGGCAGACAACCTGGAAAAACGTGCCGAGGAAACCATTCTAAAAGGCAATGTTGAGATCGAGCGTGCCGACCAGCGGTTATTTGCCGACACGGTACGCATTAACAGGCAAACGAACATCATTGAGGCCACTGGAAATCTTCGCTACACCGACGACGATATGAATTTATCGGCCAGCGCCGGGCGTATAGATACGAGCGATAACAACTTCGAATTCAGTGATGCCGCATTCCAGAACTACAGCCCATTCGCGCGTGGCACTGCATCCCGTATCAACTCGCCCAGCCGCAATGTCGTCGAGCTTGAGAATGCGCAGTACACCACCTGCGCACCTGGAGACCAAAGCTGGCTGATCACCGCCGATCGCATCACACTGGATAAGAACACCGGCCGAGGTGTAGCAAAAAATGGCAAGGTCATATTCAAGAATATCCCGATTCTGTATGCCCCTACCTTGACCTTTCCGATCGACGATCGCCGCCTGTCCGGTTTCCTCGCACCAAATTTTGGACGTTCCAACAAACGAGGCATAGAATTTGCCACACCGTACTATTTCAATATTGCACCCAATCGTGATGCCACCCTGACACCACGCCTGATGTCCAAGCGCGGACTCAAGCTGGATGGTGAGTTCCGTTATTTATATCCGGGTCATCGTGGCGAATGGGCCGCAGCAATATTGCCAGATGACCGTGATGCCGATGACAATCGTTGGGCATACAACCTAAGACAAAACAGCACGTTGTTCAAAGACTGGCTGCTGAATGTTCAACTCAGTCGCGTCTCAGACGATGAGTACTTTGAAGATTTCGGCAATAGTTTAAGTATTGCCAGCAGAACGCATGTCGAAAGCCGGCTTGGACTCAGCCACAAGGCATCGTGGTGGCAAGTCTCAGGCCTTGTGCAGCAATACCAAACCGTCGACAAAACCATTGCATCCTTTGATAAGCCCTACAAACGAGAACCACAGCTTGCGTTTTCTGCCTGGACGCCGAAATTATTCCATGGCCTGAATGCAAGGGTCGATACGGAGTACGTGAAGTTTGACCGGGAAAATGTCATCAGCACCAAGCTGCTGGATCTTTATACAGGTGACCGCATCGATATTTATCCAAGTGTTTCAATGCCGATTCGCAAGGCAGGCTATTTCCTTACACCGAAGCTCGGCGCCCGATATACCCGTTACAAACTGGATAACCCGCTACCGCTGGCTGAAAACTCGATTGATCGAACCTTGCCGGTGTTCAGCCTTGATGGCGGCTTGTTCTTTGAGCGGGATACCAACTGGTTTGGCAACTCCATGGTCCAAACGCTGGAACCTCGCGCGTATTACCTGCGTATACCGGAACGTTCGCAAAGCAAAATACCGGTATTCGATACCGGCCTGTCTGACTTCAGGGAGTCGTTCCTGTTTCGTGAAAACCGCTTTAGCGGCATAGACCGTATTAATGATGCCAACCAACTCAGCCTTGGTGTCACCAGCCGTGTACTCAAGGCAGATACCGGGGATGAGTGGCTCAGTCTTACGTTTGGCCAGATTTATTATTTCCGTGACCAGAAAGTCACGCTGCCAGGTGATTTACCTGAAAATACAGATACTTCACCCATTATCATGGAAGCATCGCTCAGGCCTTCACGCAACTGGAATACCACCGCCGGATTGCAGTGGGATCCGGACTCTGGCAACACACAAAAGAGCACGCTTTCTCTTCATTACCAACCCGAGAAAGACCGCATCCTGAATGCTTCTTATCGATATCGCCGCGATACACTGGAGCAAACAGATTTGTCTGTGCTCTGGCCAATCACCAAACAATGGCATTTTGCCGGGCGCTGGAATTACTCACTGAGAGACTCTGAAACCTTCGAAGCATTTGCCGGACTTGAATACCAGTCCTGTTGCTGGGCAACACGGATTGTAGGCAGAAGCTATATCAACCAAGTCGGCGGTAACCGCAATAATGCCATCTTCATTGAACTGGAACTCAAGGGGCTTGGCAGCATTGGCAACAAAGTGGAGAACTTCCTGGAGAAAGGCATACTCGGTTATGAACGCTACCGTGAATGAATCGACAATGAACGTCGTAATCACCCCCGCACATATCCTGAAAACCCTGACACTAATTCTGACCGGCCTTGCAGCACTTATGCTCCTGGTTTTTGCCCTGTCGGCTAACGCGCAACAAATTGTTGAGTTGGACAGGATCATCGCTGTTATCAACGATGATGTCATCGTGTTCAGTGAACTCGAATCGAAGGTCAATGCAATCCGCCTGGAGCTCAGAGACCGGAACATTCCAGCCCCGCCAGAGAAGATCCTGCGTGAACAGGTTATGGAGCGGCTAATCATGCACAAGCTCCAACTTCAAAAAGCGGAAAAATCCGGTATTCGTGTGGGCGATGACACACTGAACAGCACGATTTCAAAAATCGCTGCAAGCAATGGATTAAATATCGGTGAATTTCGCCGCATGCTGCAAAGAGATGGCATGAATTACGCCAAATTCAGGGAAGACATGCGCGACCAGATCGTGCTCGGCAGACTTCGCAACCGACAGGTGATTAACAAAATTACGGTTTCGGAACAGGAAATTAATCTATTGCTCGCCAACGAAGATGCAAAAGGTGATGAATCAACCGAATATCGCATCGGTCATATTCTTATTGCTGTACCCGATGGGGCCTCACCAGAGACAGTGGAGGAAAAAAGGCAAGAAGCGCTGCAGATTGTCACTGAGTTGCGCCAAGGTGCCGACTTTACACAAAAAGCTATAGCTACTTCAGACAGCCAAACTGCGCTGGATGGTGGAGACCTGGGTTGGCGCAAACTAAGCCAGACACCCACCATCATTGCTGAACGTATTGATAAGATGCAAAACGACGAGATCAGCGACCCGCTACAAAACGAAATTGGATTTAATATCATCAAGCTGTTTGAAACTCGCGGCAAACAACGCTTGATTGTGAATCAGTCACTGGTACGTCATATTATGATCCGCACCAGTGAAATTGTCTCCGACGAAGATGCCTATCGGCGCATACTGAATCTGAAAAACCGGATTGAAAACGGTGAAAGTTTTGCCCAACTTGCACGCGCGAATTCCGATGATAGTGCATCTGCTGTCGATGGCGGCTTATTAAAATGGATCAACCCGGGAGAAGTGTCGCCTGCATTCGAGGAAATCGTGAATGCATCGCCGATCGGCGAAGTAAGCGATCCATTCAAAACCAGTGCTGGTTGGCATATTCTGGTTGTCGAAGATCGCCGGCAGCACGACAGTACCCAGGTGTTCAGGCGCAACAAGGCGCGTGACATCATTCGCAAGCGAAAGTCAGAAGAAGAACTGCAACTTTGGCTTCGACGCCTGCGCGATGAGGCCTATATAGAAATTCGCCTGAACGATACCTAAAGGCACCCATGCACGGTGGTCAATGACGACATCCCACGCCTGGCGCTAACAGCAGGCGAGCCTGCGGGCATCGGTCCGGATCTCTGTATTGCACTAACCTCGCAGTCATTGCCCGCTGAGCTGGTGATCATTGCCGATCCCAAGCTTCTTCGGGACCGGGCCGCCCTGCTCGGCACCCCAATTGAAATCGAACTGTTCGATGCCAACCGTAAACCGTGTGAGTGTTCCCGGGGCACACTGACCGTCCTGCCAGTCAACCTGATTGCCCCCGTTAAGCCCGGCGTGACAGATCCGGCCAACGCTCCTTATGTCATTGAAACCTTGTCACGCGCATTGGAAGAAACGCGATCGGGCACCTTTGATGCGCTGGTAACAGGCCCGGTCCACAAAGGCGTAATCAACGAAGCCGGTATCGCGTTTACCGGGCATACTGAGTGGCTGGCCAGCCAAACGCAGAGCACTCGACCCGTCATGATGCTGGCTACCGATACCATGCGTGTGGCGCTAGCAACAACGCACATGCCGTTGCGTGACGTACCCGATGCCATTACGACCTCGCTATTGCATGAAACCATTACAATACTTAACGAGGGACTGCGCACCAGGATAGGCATCCAGACACCGCGGATTTTAGTGTGCGGTTTGAATCCACATGCAGGTGAAGCTGGTTTCCTGGGCGAAGAAGAGATCAGGACGATTGCCCCGGCCATTGACCAATTAAAACGGGATGGCATTCAGGTGACCGGTCCGGTGCCTGCTGACACGGCATTTTTACCACACCAACTCAAGCACTGTGACGCCATACTTGCCATGTATCACGACCAGGGGTTGACTGTACTCAAACATGCCGGTTTCGACAATGCAGTCAACATCACATTCGGCCTCCCAATCATTCGCACGTCAGTTGATCATGGAACTGCCCTGGAACTGGCTGGCACCGGTCAGGCAAGGAACACCAGTCTAATTGCTGCAATTGATCAGGCGATTAGAATGATCCAATCTAGCACTGCGCATAACAATCAGCCTGCTTAAATCAGCATGCACAAGTCGCGCAAACGGTTTGGTCAACATTTTCTTCATGACCAGCAAGTCATCCAAAAAATCATTGTTGCCGTGCATCCAGATACGACGCAACATATCCTGGAAATCGGACCGGGCCATGGCGCATTAACAGACATGCTGATCTCAAAGGCAGGCAAGCTGGACGCCGTTGAACTGGACCGGGATCTGGCGAACGAACTGATGCAGCGGTTTCATGGAGTTAATCACTTTCATGTACACCAGGGTGACATACTAAAGTTTGATCTGCATAAGGTTCAATTTAACGGCCGCTTACGTTTGATTGGCAATCTGCCATACAATATTTCTACGCCATTGCTGTTCCGTATGCGTGACCAGATTGAATGCATAGAAGATATGCATTTCATGCTGCAAAAAGAAGTTGCCCAGCGCATCTGCGCTGAACCGGGCAACCGCAGCTATGGCAGGCTGTCCGTTATGATGCAATACGCTTTTCAGGTCGAAATATTATTTCATATCCCTCCTGCGTCATTTAATCCACCGCCCAAGGTTGACTCCTCGTTTTTGCATTTTATCCCGCATTCAAGACCACCTGTGCATATCGACAATCACGATGTGTTTGAGTTAACGGTATCCACCGCATTCTCACAACGACGCAAAACACTGCGCAACACCCTTAAACAGCTCATCAGTGAATCCGGCATCCGGGCCCTTGGTATTGATCCTGGCGCACGTCCCGAGACCCTGACGCTTGCACAGTTCGCATTGATTAGCAACACCTTATATGCTATGGGTCAACATGGTAAGCTTTAGGGGAACTCTGATTTATTCAGAGTTTCCGCGGTACATGGAAGTGCCGCCAAAATCGATCCCCGCAGGGGATTGATTTTGTGAGGGAAACGGAAACTTGTTTTCGTTTCCGTGCGCTGATAATTCTTAGATGGAATTATTCAGAGCTTCCTTAGCTAGTGAACCAACGTGTTATTAACCATGGAAAATGATCGATACGATATTACCGTTAAGGCAGAGACAATCTACGTCTCGGCCCAGTCTTCACCGGACGAACATCGCTATGTCTTTGCCTATACGATTACCATAGAAAACAAAGGCGCTGTAGCGGCCAAGCTACTGACCAGGCACTGGATCATTACTGATGCCAACGGCAAAATTCA
This sequence comes from Gammaproteobacteria bacterium, assembly GCA_036985915.1. Taxonomy (GTDB): domain Bacteria; phylum Pseudomonadota; class Gammaproteobacteria; order JAJDYQ01; family JAJDYQ01; genus BTQO01. Next base: position 11,339 of record BTQO01000019.1, read on the forward strand.
GGAAGTGCATGGTGAGGGTGTTGTTGGCGAGCAACCATACCTCAAACCTGGCGAGGCATTCAGTTATACCAGCGGCACCGTTATGGAAACACCGGTCGGGAGTATGCGAGGCAGCTATCAGATGTTGGCCGAAGACGGTGAAAATTTCGACGCTTTGATTCCCACATTTACACTCGCTGTACCTCAGACTCTGCACTAGATATTTTTCTCATGGCAGTTTATGCCATTGGCGACATACAAGGCTGCTACGATGAGTTGCAGCAACTACTGGAACGCATTCAATACGATCCATCATCCGATGTGTTGTGGTTCGTTGGTGATCTGGTCAATCGAGGCCCATCATCGCTAAAATCATTACGCTTTGTTAAATCGCTTGGCGATAAAGCCATTACTGTGCTGGGCAATCATGATCTTCACATGCTTGCTGTATCCGAAGGTTTCAGGAAGTATCATAAGGGAAAAGACAGTTTTACCGATATACTGGATGCGACCGATCGGGATGAACTGATCGATTGGCTGCGTCATCGGCCATTAATGCATCATGATCCCTCGCTTGGTTACACACTGATCCATGCCGGCCTGCCGCCACAATGGGATTTTTCTGCTGCTCAGCAATGCGCCCAGGAAGTTGAAACCGTACTGCAAGGCAAACACTTCCATGAACTGCTGACCAACATGTACGCTGATGATCCTGTTAGTTGGGATAATCGCTTAAGTGGCTGGGAAAGGTTGCGCTTTATCATAAACGCCTTTACCCGCCTTCGATTTTGCAACCACAAAGGTGAAATGGCGCTTAAATACAAAGGGGCGCCTGGCACACAGTCTTGCAAATACATACCCTGGTTTGAGATCAAAAAACGCCGTAGCCGGGATATGAAAATAATATTCGGACACTGGTCGACATTGGGG
>BTQO01000020.1:0-11609 GCA_036985915.1 Gammaproteobacteria bacterium
GAATGCTCGGGACCCTGGCCTTCATAACCATGCGGCAGCAACATTACCAGGCCACACAGCCTGCCCCACTTTGCCTCACCGGCAACGATAAACTGGTCAATAACAACCTGCGCACCATTGGCAAAATCACCAAACTGCGCTTCCCAGATAACCAACTCCTCGGGTTCGGCAGTGGCAAAACCATATTCAAATGCCAGCACGGCCTCTTCTGACAATAGCGAATCGATCACGACAAACTTCACTTGTTGCGTCTTGCCGATGTTTTTAAGTGGTATATGCACTTCATTCTTGAGCTGATTATGCAGCACGGCATGTCGATGGAAAAAGGTGCCTCTACCACAATCCTGTCCGGATAGCCTGACTGCATAACCCTGTTCCAGTATCGTAGCGTAGGCCATGGTTTCGGCAAACCCCCAGTCCAGCGGTAATTTTCCGTTGGCCATTTTTTTCCGGTCTTCCATGATTCGTTTGACACGCGCATGTACCTCAAACTCTTCCGGTAATTGTTGTAGCTTACTGGCAAGGGTCTGAAGTTGTTTTTTTGGAACGGATGTCTTAACCGTTTGCTCCCATTCCTGGTTCAGGTACAAGCGCCAGTCGACTGCGAATTCATTTGCAAGCCCGCAATGGATGGGTCGGGAAACAACATTGCCCTTTTCCAGTTCATTGCGGTAGGTATCGACCATTTCTTTCACCTGGTCTTCGTTCAGCACCCCCTTGGCAATTAACTTGTCGGCGTACAGTTTCCGCGCAGTCTGATGCGAACGGATCTTCTTATACATAATCGGTTGTGTAACTGCCGGCTCGTCTGCCTCGTTATGACCCTGCCGCCTGTAACAAACCATGTCGATCACAATATCGCGATGAAACTCGCGACGGTAGTCAAACGCCATCCTGGTAACAAACAATATGGCTTCTGGGTCATCACCATTTACATGAAATATGGGTGCCTGAACCATTTTGGCAACATCAGTGCAGTAGTCTGTTGAACGCGCATCGAGCGCATTGCTGGTGGTAAAACCAATCTGGTTGTTGATAATGATGTGAATGGTTCCACCCGTGGTATACCCCCGCGCCTGGGACATATTGAACGTTTCCATGATTACACCTTGACCGGAAAAGGCCGCATCGCCATGGATCAGCACTGGTAAAACCTGATTACGTTGTTTGTCATGACGACGTCCCTGCCTGGCCCTGACTGACCCCTCGACCACCGGATTGATAATCTCCAGATGCGAGGGATTAAACGAAAGCGCCAGATGAACAGGTCCATCGGGTGTATCGATATCTGAAGAAAACCCCTGGTGGTATTTTACATCGCCCGAACCACTACGGCGTTCGTCCAGTTGTTTTCCTTCAAACTCCTTGAACAGCATGGAGGGTGCTTTGCCCAGGATGTTGACAAGCACATTCAAACGGCCGCGGTGTGCCATACCGATAACTATTTCTTTAACACCGGCGGTACCTGCGCGCTGAATCAGATCGTCCAGCAGCGGGATCACACCTTCACCGCCTTCCAGCGAAAACCGTTTTTGACCGACATAGCGGCGATGCAAGTATTGCTCAATCCCTTCTGCAGCAATCAGCATCCTGAGTAACCAGCGCTTGTCATCGGGGGACAGGTCCAGCCGCGCGTGCGAGCCTTCCAAGCGGCGCTGAATCCAGCGCTTTTGCTCTAAATCGGTAATGTGCATGTACTCAGAACCGATGGTGCCGCAATACACTTCACGAATGAACTGGTAGATTTCGCGCAAGCTACTCTGTTGTGTACCTGCCACCAGGGATCCGACATTGAATATCGAGTCCATGTCGGCGCCGGATAACCCGTGGAACGACGGCTCAATATCCGCTATTTTCTTGCGCTCCTTGAGCTTTAATGGGTCAATATCCGCGATCATATGGCCGCGAAAACGATAGGTATTGATCAATCTTAAGACAGCCGATTGTTTCCTAGCGCCATCTTCATCAAGACATGGTGCAACGGCTGCGTGGTGTGCCCTTGCATGTTGCGCAAAGGCCCGGATCACAGGGGAATGCGGGATTTCCGGTATACCGGCACCTCCATCGCGTAGTGCTTCGAAATAGCTGCGCCAGTGGCTATCGACAGCATCCGGTTGTTCCAGATACTGCTCGTATAGTGTCTCCAGGTAGGTGCTGTTGCCCCCGAATAAGACGGTGGTATTGCGAGCCTTCTCAAACTGCGAGCTCATATTATCGTTACCCTGTTTCGCCTATCGGACGTTAGATTCTGCCTGAAGTATTGTCCGTCAAACAATGAATTGCAACAAAAAGTGCAGAAACCGCATTGACTGCACAGGAATCGGATAGGGAAGCTCTGATTTATTCTGAGTTTCCGCGGTACAAGGATGTACCTCCAAAATAAATCCCTGCAGGGGATTGATTTTGTAAGGAAAACGGAAACTTGTTTTCGTTTTCTGTGCGCTGATAATTCTTAGATGGAATTATTCTTAAGCCTACCTAGATGATCCGATAATACGGCGTATGAGCACGATGACCGTGAGGTTCCCAATGAGAAGGATGATCATCCCGCCCGGGTGTAACGCGCGGGTTAATATGATATCCGCCCCCGGGCAGGACCTGATGCCACGTCATGCAGGGTTGTCATTTTGCCCGGCATATACCGGCTGCGCCATGTGCCAACCGCTGCGTGCTGCAATCGATACAGGAACCAAGGCGCGCGGCCACGGCTTGCGATGCAGCCGCTGGATATTGACCGAATACAATTCAGGTGGGTTGATTTTGCAAGGTTTTCAGCCAGGCGAGCATAAACGCTGAGACATACAGCCACTGACGCTGCGCCAGCACGTGCGCCCTATCGTTAGGGTGTTTTAGTTTCGGGATCGGTAACCTGCTACACATTGTCACAGGCAATTAATGACCTAAATGCAAGGCACTACAGCAGTTATCTCGAATTTATGCTAAAAATGGGTATCAACGACTGCCAGATCCGAATATTCCATGTCCCCAAGCCACATACCCGATGATGTAACAACCAGCATCAAGCGCCGCCTTGGCATTGGCTTTGGAATCCTGTTAATCCTGCTCTCCAGCATTACCGCCATTGGGTTATTGCGCCTGCAGCTTACAGATCGCTCCATGGAGCAGGTTGTTCATCTGTATCATTTCAAAACCGAGCTTGTAACCACGATGCAAAATGCGCTGCAGCAGCGTCGCTATAGCCTGCACATGATGACACTATTACAGGATGAGTTTGCGGCTGAACTCGAATGGGAACAATTCACCGAGGCCGCATCAAACTACTTACTTGCTCGCAGCAAACTCCTTGCCACAGAGTTAACAAACAAAGAACGTGAAAGCCTGCAACAACTGGATGAAGCTACTCTATTCAGCCAACCGCTTCAGCTTGCTGTTCTGGATAAACTTGAGCAGAAAGATCGCCAATCTGCCATAACAATGTTATTTGAGAAAGCACGCCCCGCTCAAAATGAGGTGATTACAAAAGTTACCAAGCTTTACAGTTTAATTCGGTCACTAAATAAAGAGGCCGCAAACAAAGCAATCGATGCCAACAAAAAAGCCATCCTTGGAATGTCGGTACTCGGCTTTAGCGTCGTATTACTCGGGATTGTGATCGCCATAGGGATAGTCAGGCGTGCCGTAAAACAGGCCCGTGAAATAGAATACCAACAGCGCAAGTACAAATCACTATTTGATGCCAATCTGGATGCTGTTCTGTTGTGGGACAACATGAGAATGATTCAGAGCAATCAGGCTGCGTTAGATTTGTTTGCCATAGACAACCTTCATGAAACCAATCTCCATCTGGATAATCTGCTACCAGAATCGCAACCAGAAGGCGGCAATTCAAGAGCGATCATTGGCGAACAGTTCGTTTCGGCAAGTTCCGGTTCCGGCGTTCATTTTGAATTAAGCCTCAACACACTGGACGGGGAAACGTTTCCGGCAGAGATATTGTTAAATACGGTCGCTATGGATAACGAGAAAGTACACCAAATGGTAGTCCGGGATATTACTTCGCGCAGAGAAGCAGAGAGCAGGATTGAACATCTGGCATTCTACGACGCCTTAACTGACTTGCCAAACAAAGCACTGATGCAGGATCGACTGATGCATGCACTTGCGCAAGCCTCGCACAGCGGTCATCAGGTTGCTCTGTTGCTTGTCAATCAAAGGCGATTTAAATATATCAATGAGTCACTCGGCAATGAAGCAGGCGATATCGTACTCAAGGAAGTAGCTGCAAGACTCGGAGAATTACTCGGCGAGCAGGATCTATTGGCCAGAATCGGTAGTGATGAGTTCGCACTCATTTTCACAAACCTTGAAAATGTTGATGCAGCAGTCACTCTTGCCAATCAGGCTTTGGATGTCATAAAAAAACCCATATTAGCCGGCAGTCGAGAACTGATTATTGGTGCGAGCATTGGGATTGCCATCTATCCCAGACATGGATTGACTGCTGACGAACTATTACAGGATGCACAAACCGCACTACATCGCGCCAGAGAACTAGGCAGCGGTCAGTTTCAACTATTTGATGAGGCCATGGCTGAGAAAGTATCCCGGCAACTCGTACTTGAAAACGACTTCCAGAAAGGCCTCAGTAAGAAAGAATTTGAAGTTTACTACCAGCCTAAATTCTCAGCATCAGACAAAATGTTACTTGGCATGGAAGCCCTGATTAGATGGTCACATTCAAAGTATGGGTTGCTTGAACCACCTGAGTTTATTGCACTCGCCGAGGATACAAACCAGATATTGCCGGTTGGTGAGTGGGTTATACGGACAGCATGCAGAGATGCGCAACATTTGCGTACACATGGGTTTGAAGATTTGCGCGTTGCAATTAACCTGTCACCCAAACAGTTTCATGATCCAGAACTTATTACTGTCGTTGATAAGATTCTCGAAGAGACGGGACTCGACCCTCATTTCCTTGAGTTTGAAATCACAGAATCAGCTATATTTCATGGTGAGCAAGAAACCAATGCCATACTTATTGCATTAAAAAAACGTGGCATTTCACTGACACTCGATGATTTTGGCACCGGGTATTCCTCACTGGGCTTCCTCAGCAAACTACCGCTTGATTGCATTAAGATTGATCGCACATTTATCAAACAAATACCAGACAGTGTGCCTGACATGGAGATCATCTCTCTAATTATCACACTCGCCCATAAAATGGGTCACACAATCGTCGCCGAGGGTGTTGAGACCCGCGAACAATACGATTATGTGAAAGCACATCAGTGCGACGCGATTCAAGGGAATTATCTCGGAAAAGCTATGCCTATTTCTGAACTTGAACAATTCGTCAAGAAAGAATCTGCTGCCTGAACAATTCATTCACTTAATACAAAAAATGGTCTTTCTTGGTGAAAGACCCTTAAGAACATCTATAGACTTTTCCAGATCAGCTAACGATCAATTTTTGTAAATTTTGAACCTTCTAGTGTCAAATTATACATCAGGCCCTTATTGCTAAATACAAACCCTATGATCGGGTCCTTTATATCCACAGTGTTGATATCTTCACCAACACCCCACTTGATTAGCGCAACAGATCCATCGACACCAGCTTTCCAGCCATCACTGCCCCGGAATGAAGATAATGCTGACTTGGTCAAAAATACGACCACGACTGACTTTGACTGTGCACCAAATTGGAAGCCGATAGATGCGGCTGCAGTATTGTAGAAACCAACAGTTTTACCCTTAATGCGCAATGCGCCCTCGCCATATTCTCCGCCAATACCTATGCCAGCCTTGATAACGCTAGGGAAGACCAGCACACCCTCGGCCTTTTGAAGAAATTCATCGCCGCCGGTGATTTCACTGCGAAAACGCTTTAATGTGCCATTCACTTCAATATCTATTTGCTTGGCTGAGGCTGCTTCGGAATCTTGTGGAAGTATTATTCCTGCAACTATTAACGTTAAAAAAACGAACGCAGTAGGTACAGACATCCATTTCAAAAAAGAATTCATCTTACGTTCTCCTACATGTTTAACTTAAAATTTAAAGTGTATCTGGGGGTACAGTTTTCTTATACACTGCACCAGCGCCCAACTTACTCACTTGCATCATTGCTTTCTCAACAAAATCAATGTCGGTGCGGCAATCCGCGAATACATAGACCTCCAGAATCTCCACACCCTTGCAAGGCTTTAGCGGTTGTCTGATATCCCCTGGATGACTGATCTGAAACCTCATACCAGCCTTCTGAAGGTAAACTATCATATACCGTCACGTGATCATATCCGTGTGTTCATGCGCCTTAATCGATCAGCCAAAACGCGCATAACATGAATAGAGAATAGCGGATTTTCCTGGACCATAAAAATAAACCCACTTTCATCAAGCGGCACGACACGGCAAGCAGTCTTGGCGATTGCAGTAGCACTTCTTAATGACGAATCGATCAGCGCCATTTCGCCGATCATGCCACCAGGGCCTGCACTATCTATCGACTGACCATTAATTAGCAGATCTACCTCACCCTCCATGATTACATACATTGTATCGCCTTCTTGACCTTCCTCGAATATCTTGGCTCCTGATGCAATGTCCTCAACAAAATCTGCATCTTTAAAAAATTCCAGTATATCCATCTCCCTCTCCTTTTTTCGTGCTTTGTTTACATTTAATTAACCAAGCGTAGCAGTGCGTCTTCATCTAACAAGTCAATACCCATTGTCTGTGCCTTGTCAAATTTGGATCCTGGATTCTCACCTGCTATCACAGCCGTAGTATTTTTTGACACGCTACCTGTCACTTTTGCGCCTAGTGCCTGTAGTTTATCTTTTGCCTCATCACGTGTCATGGTAACAAGCGTTCCTGTCAATACATAGATATTTCCCGTAAGTGGTTGTTTTTTAGTGGCTGATTTATCCATTGCGTGCCATGACACACCCGCCTTAATCAGTTTATCGACGACAACACGATTATGCTTTTGTTTGAAAAAGTTGACGATATGCTTCGCCACTATGGGGCCAACATCTTCGACCTCAATAAGTTGCTCCTCGGTTGCCTTGCTTAACAATGATAACTCACTGAAATGGCCTGCCAGATTACGTGCTGTGGCCTCACCCACTTCGCGTATACCCAATGCAAAGATAAATCTGGCCAAAGATGTTTTCTTGCATTTTTCAATGGATCTCAGGAGGTTTACTACGGACTTTGCACCTAATCGTTCAAGGTTAATCAGCTTGCTTTGATTATTCTTAAGAAAGTATACATCGGCAACATTAGTCAATAAACCGCTATTAACCAATTGTTCGATGAGTTTATCCCCCAGGCCTTCAATATCCATGGCACGACGGGAGGTAAAATGCTTGATTCCTTCCTTGACCTGAGCGGAACAATATAGACCACCCGTACAACGTGCAACAGCTTCACCCTCAATGCGTTCCACCTCAGAACCGCAAACAGGGCATTTCTTTGGCATGCGCAGCCGTCTTGCACCTTTCTCACGCCTTTTCTTCACCACCGAAACAACTTCAGGTATAACATCGCCGGCACGGCGAATAACTACCGTGTCGCCTTTACGAACATCCTTGCGCTCAATCTCATCCATGTTATGCAAAGTGGCGTTACTAACGGTAACCCCGCCAACAAAGACAGGTTCCAAACGCGCCACGGGTGTGAGGGCGCCTGTACGGCCGACCTGAAATTCCACATCCAATACCTTGGTCATCTCTTCCTGGGCTGGGAACTTGTGCGCGATTGCCCATCGTGGTGCACGTGATACAAACCCCATTTGTTGCTGCTCGGCATAGTTATTGACCTTATAAACGACACCGTCTATCTCATATGGCAGCGAATCACGTAACGCAAGTATCCTGTCATAATACTCCAGACAACCAGCTACACCGGTTACGACCTTTAGTAACGGAGAATGCCTAAGACCCCAGGATTGCAGTTTTTGCAGGGTTGCTGCCTGCGTGCCAGGTAATTTTTTCCCCTTTACAACGCCGACAGCGTAGAAGTAGATTTCCAGCGGTCGCTTTGCTGCGATTCTGGAATCTAGTTGACGCATGCTGCCGGCTGCAGCATTGCGTGGGTTAGCGAATACCTTCTCACCCGCTTTCAAGGCGTAGCGATTCATTTCTTCAAATCCTTTCTTTGGCATATAAACTTCGCCACGCACCTCGAGCACATCAGGGTAGCCCTTGCCATTTAATCGCAACGGTATGCTCTTAATTGTTCTCAGGTTCTGGGTGATGCCCTCACCAGTTGTACCATCTCCACGTGTGGCACCGCGTATCAATACACCTTTATCATATATTAACGTAACTGCAAGCCCATCCATTTTGGGTTCAGCGGCATAACTGACACGTTCGTGTTTCAATCGTTCGCGAATTCGCCGGTCAAAATCATGCAGCCCCTGTTCATCAAATGCGTTATTCAGTGACAGCATCGGTACCTCGTGCTGAACTTCTGAAAATTCCCTTGCCGGTGCAGCGCCTACGCGTTGCGTAGGTGAATCGGGGGTAACCAGATCGGGATGCTCGTTTTCTAAAAGCTGTAGCTCACGGAGCAATCGATCATATTCTGAATCCGTAACTGTGGGCGCATCCAGCACATAATAACTGTAATTATGTGCGTTTATCTTGTCGCGCAGGTTATTGATGCGTTTAGAATACTTGTCAGCGGATTTCATACCAGCTGCCATCAAAATCAATCGTAGTTATTCTATGCATCATCGGATTACCTAAACTCTAAGTAGTTTGATTGATCGTTTTAAGATATGTAAATCCTTATCGCTTGAGCCTGACTCGTAACGCAGCCTGATATATAACCTGATGATTCCGGACACCGGTGCATCAAGATCGGGCCGTTGCTTCAGGATGCGCCGTGCATAATCAAGCGGTCCCTCATTGGCTTTTCTATCCAGGCCGATACTTGCTAGTTTATGTGAAAAACGGGCGTAAGCCTTAACAACTGCGTCATGCGGTCCGAGTAGCTGCCTTCGAAATAGCCATAATGCAACGATTCCCATCAGCATAGCACTCAGGACAGTTAACCATATTGTCATAGCCCCCCAACTGGCATTGCTGAAGCCAAGCTCACTTAAAAACGCTTTTTGGCGGATATTGTTATAGCCCAATAGCCATTGATTCCAATCACTACGAATATTATCCAGAAAATACCTGAGTTGCCGGATAAGCTGGTTATTGCTGAAGATAAATACCGGCAAACTGTCACTGGCCGGCAATGCTGCCTGTAGTCCGTATTCAATCCGCTCTGGTGCAACTGCACCCGTTGGGTCAACGCGCTTCCATCCATAATTCTTTATCCATACTTCAGCCCAGGCATGGGCATCCGATTGATATATGATCATATAGTCACTAACGGGATTCATCTGACCACCCATATAACCGGTCACCACGCGGGCAGGTATTCCTGCAGCACGCATCAGGTAGACGAATGCACTTGCATAGTGCTCACAAAATCCACGCCGGGACCCAAACAGAAAACTATCAATGCGATCTTCACCCAGTAATGGTGGTTGCAATGTGTAAAAAAACGGCTGTTCTCGAAAATAGCGCATTGCTGCCTCTACAATCTCGTTATCGTTTCCTTTTTCAGAGCGCCATTGTTCTGCCAATTTCCGGGCTCGCGGATTCTGATCACGCGGTACCTGCAATGCCCTGCGGTAATCAACATCGCTGATGTTCGTCCCTCTGAAATCAAGAACAGACTGCATCTCATATTGTTTCCGGTTAATGATACGATCACGTGACACCAACCTTAGGTCAGGCGTGAAATCAACCCCGTCCGGCACCTTTACAGGTATATCGAGCGCAAATACCCAACGCTCCCCGTGGGGTTCGATGGTAATGTTATATTCAACGTCCAACGGGGGATCATTATCACCACCGATTTGTGTTTTGGTAAGCTTGATTTTTCTACCAGGGGTCCAGATTGTGCCATCAAAATACCAAAATACCGGTCCGCGCCAGTACAAATATTCCCGTGGCGGGACCTCACCCTTAAACCGCACCCTGAATGCCACAGCATTTGATTGGCTTAAGTGACTGATCGAGCCCGGAGACATGCTATTACTCAACCCCGTTATTCCCATGCCTGCATCCTTTGGCAGGCCCCACAATGGCCCGGGTATACGCGGGAAGAGCACAAACAGTATCAACATCATGGGTAATGCCTGTATTACGAGATCACGTGATTTGCGCAAATACCCCAGTGTACCCGCTTGCCCTCGTTTATCGCTGAACATCACCAAAGTCGCAGTGATAATCAGCGTGTCAATAATAACGAATAGCGCCAGCAACGGCGTTTGTGAATAAAAGAAATTGGCGGCCACCAGAAAATACGATAAGAACAACACCAACCTTACATCACGCATACTGTACATTTCCAATAATTTCAAAAATGACAGCACAACCAGCATTGCAACACCCGGATGAAGGCCGAACAATGAATGGTAATAGCTACCTACACCCACCATGAGTGCGATTGTTATAGCAAGCCTTAAATACTTATCCGGTGCGCGCCAATTCAAAAGGTGTACGGTGTATGCCCATGCTGCCAATCCAAGAGACACGACCGATTCCCACCATGGAATTCGCTCAATGTGCGGTGCTGCAACCAGGAACAGGCTAGCCAGTAGCCAGCATAGCTGTGTTTTATTAAGAACGAAGCGTCGTGTTCCGCTCATGAGACAAGCCCAAACAACGCCAACGCCTTGAGGCAGTCCAGCCGATGTGCTTCACCGATACCCGGTTCCTGCTCAAAACCGGGTAATCGCAGCCCATAGGACACACCCAATGCTTCGGCATCCTGCACCCAGCGCGTTAATCGTGACAACCGCTGCTCGGTATCCAATGCTTCAATGCTTTCGAAATCAAGCATCAAGATGGTTGGCGATGCCCCGTCAAACTGCTTGGTAAACATACCCTGACCGCGTGCAACCGCCTTCCACGCCACGTGCCGCGGCGAATCGCCAAAATGATACTTTCGCAGCCCGGCATAGTCTTCCTGCCCTGCACCATTACTTGCACCCTCTCCGGTATCGCTGATCGAACACGGTGCGGGCACCATACCTGTTTCGGGTGCCGGATAAACCAGACAGCGCATGGTCAGATCCGCCCAGCTCCATGTGTAAAATAAACCCATGGGATATTCGGTAAATAGTCGAAAGCGTCCAGGGTCAAACCATCCGCGTTGCAGCACTGGCGTGGTAAAATTCAATGCCGCTGTACCAGATCCCGGTACGTCACACACATGTGTCGAGCCTTGTTGATACCTCAAACACACGGCATAGCGATTGGTATCTGACGGGTTGTCAAGCAACACCGTAAACCGGGCCTGTTTACCAGCAAATGCATCATTTGCATGTCCTGCACGCAAAACCAGCCCGGATAAATTTCTAAAGGTATGCAACATGCTCACAAGCGCAAGACTGGCAAGCAGAAAGGTCAGGACAAACCCGAGACTCTTGGAGTAGTTTATGGAACCAATCAGCATGATCAGTAATAACACGCCAAATGCCAATCCACTGCGTGAAGGCACAATGAAGATACGTCTATGCACAAGCGTAATCTTGCCCGGAAATGGCCCGCTACGACTGTACATCCATC
>BTQO01000021.1:0-11589 GCA_036985915.1 Gammaproteobacteria bacterium
AGGATGCCGGGAGCGACTGTACCGCCAAAATCGATCCCAGTAAGTGATCGATTTTGTGAGGAAAACGGAAACTTGTTTTCGTTTTCCATGCACTGATAATTCCAGGATGGAATTATTCAGAGCTTCCGTTACTTGGTTTCTTTAGTCTTGCCGTACATACCCCGTATCACCATATCAGTAAAACTGACAATACCGATAATATTACCGCTGCCGTCAATCACGGGAGCGCGCGATAAGCCAAAACGTTCAAATAGCCTGGCGCAATAACGGATATCCATTTCGGGATCAACCGTCACTACCGGTTTGCTCATGATCTCGTAGACATTCACACGCTCGGGCGAACGATCCTTGGCAAGCACCTTGGTTGCAATATCCGATATCAGGACGATGCCGTATTCATCATCACTATGACGTTTATCGACAATCAGGGTCTTGGTCTCGACATGCTCCATCTTTGCCAATGCCTCATTCACCGAAGCCATTCCATCGACCATATCGAAGTGGGTCTTCATGACATCACGTACCCGTACTGGTTGTTTATTACTCATATCTGATCCTCCACAATATCGGTCAATTCCGCTATTTGACCTGTGACGCCCACGGCATCTTCTACATCGATCTGAAAGGCAATGCCGGTGCCCGGATGGCTCTCGAACTCGCCCACCACGGCGATGGTTTCCAGTATGTACCGGCTCAGATGCTCTTCCACCAAGAACAGCAAGACATCGCGTTGTGTCTCCAGATTGAGCCCCAGGAATGTCTTGGCACGTTTTATCCCCTCGCCGCGCGCCTGACTAATCACGGTGCTGCCAGTGGCGCCGCTATCACGTGCGGCCTTGAGAACATTGTCGGTCTTGTCATCCTCTACCAGACAAATTATCAGTTTGAATCGCATGGTCGTTACCTCACCTCTAATTGAGTACAGTTTAATCCGATCAATCCCCAGTTGAATCGCGAGTTGATTGATGTTTGTCATTTCGAGTCGCAATCCATTCACTTAATTGTGCATACGCCATCACGGCCATGATGGGAAACAGGCTGGCAAACGCGATCAGCCCAAACCCATCCAGCAGTGGACTGCGGCCGGGAATCGTGCCAGCCAGTCCCAGGCCCAGGGCTGCCACCAACGGCACGGTAACCGTTGAAGTTGCTACACCGCCCGAATCGTACGCCAGGGGAATAATGATGCGCGGCGCGAAAAACGTCTGGATCACCACCACGAAATAGCCGGCGATAATGTACCAGTACAGCGGTGTACCGGTCACGATACGATACGCACCAAGCGAGACACCGGCCGCAACACCAATCGCCACCGCGATACGCAGTCCCCACTCATGGATCGCACCACCGGAAACCTGTCTTGCCTTGATGGCCACAGCCATCAGTGCGGGTTCTGCAATCGCGGTGGAAAACCCGATTGCTGCGGCAAAGACATACACCCAACCATAGTCGCTCCAGCGTACGATACCGGCGGCATGCTCAATCCCGCGGAAAATGAATTCGGGATCAGTCAGTTGCTGCGCCATCAGCTTGCCGAGGGGGAACAGTGCCTCCTCAAGACCCAACAGGAATAACACCAAACCTATGATCACGTGGATCAATCCGGTCAACACCTGCTTAAAATGTGGAATCGGCCGTCGAATAACCAGCAACTGGAATACAACGATAATCAATATGATCGGCAGGACATCCCGAAGGGTGTTGGCCGTAACCAGCCAAAGCTCATTTATTAAATCAGGCATGCATCACCATGCCAAACGCCATAACAAAGATCATCGGTGTCAATGACGCAAGCGCGATCAATCCGAACCCGTCAATCATAGGATTACGTCCCCGGATTGAAGAGGCAAGACCCACGCCCAGTGCAGTCACCAGTGGCACCGTAATCGTCGAGGTTGTCACACCACCAGAATCGTAGGCGATGCCAATAATTTCATTCGGCGCCAATGCCGTCATGACGATCACCAGGAGATAACCACAAATGATCAAATACTGGATGGGCCAACCCAGCACGATACGCACCACACCCACCATGATGGCAACACCGACCGATACCGCAACCGTCAGACGCAACCACAGGGCATAGTGATTCAATGATGATTCATCGGGGTTGATAACGCCCGCTTCAGCGGCAGCCTTGGCGGCTTCCGATGCGACGGCAATCAATGCGGGTTCTGCGATCGTGGTCCCAAAACCAAGACTAAAAGCAAACACAATGAGCCATGCTAAGGATCCTTTGCGGGCGAAATCGTTGGCCATAGCTTCACCGAGCGGAAAGAGACCCATTTCAAGTCCATGAATAAACAGGGTCAGACCGACCACCACCATTACGGCACCGCCCAGAATCTGGGTGAAATTCGGGATCGGTTGTTGCAACACAACGAGTTGAAAAAATGCCACAACCAGGATGATGGGCATCAGGTCGCGCAGGCTTTTGAGTAATGTACGCCCTAAAGGCAGAAAGTAATCGCGCACTTATGTTCCCCCTCCCTGATTAATCGCAGGATACCATCTGCCACATGCTTAAATGAAAGTTGCCAAGCGTGTCGCTTTTTTAGCATCCTTCATAAGCCCACACGAGCCACGAATAAAACTATGGAAGACCTGTATACCCTGATTGCCCGGCTTTCCGGCTTTATCTGGGGTCCGTATGGCCTGATTCCGCTGCTGGTCATAACCGGCATTTATCTCACCATCGGGCTGCGCGCCATGCCCTGGCGCCATATTGGTGTTGGCTTTCGCATGCTCTGGCGCGGCCGCAAAGCCGAACCAGATGCACCCGGCCTGATCACGCCTTTCCAGTCTTTGATGACCGCGCTGTCGGCCACCATCGGCACCGGCAACATTGCCGGCGTGGCCACGGCCATCTATTCAGGTGGGCCCGGTGCGGTCTTCTGGTTGTGGGTCATCGCGCTGTTTGGCATGGCAACAAAATACGCCGAGGCGGTGCTGGCAGTAAACTACCGCGAGGTCGACGAGGCAGGTAATCATGTCGGCGGGCCGATGTACTACATCAAAAACGGCATGGGTGAGCGCTGGGGCTGGTTGGCCGCTGCCTTTGCCGTGTTTGGCATGCTGGCGGCCTTGGGCATTGGCAACCTGGTGCAATCCAACTCGGTTGCACTGGCCCTGGCGAGCAATTACCAGATTTCAGCCCCCGTCACGGGGCTCATCATGGCGCTCTTTGCGGCTGCAGTGATCCTCGGCGGTATTCGGCGCATCGGCGAAGTGGCTCAGTTCCTGGTGCCCTTCATGGCCATCGCCTATGTGTTGGCTGCGCTGACCATCATTGGTCTCAACCTGAACGCGATCCCTGCGGCACTGTGGATGATCGTGCATGATGCGTTTAGCGGTACCGCGGCGGCTGGTGGGTTTGCCGGCGCCTCGGTGGCCGCGGCGATACGCTTTGGTGTTGCGCGGGGTGTGTTCTCCAATGAATCGGGGCTTGGTTCTGCACCGATCGCGCATGCGGCGGCTAAAACCAAAGACCCCGTCCGGCAGGGCAAGATCGCCATGCTCGGTACGTTTATCGACACCATTATTATCTGCACCATGACCGCATTGGTGATCCTGATAACCGGTGCCTGGACCAGCGGGCTAACCAGTTCAGAACTCTCCTCGGTAGCCTTTGGTATCGGCCTGCCGGGATTTGGCAACCACGTGGTGACACTGGGTCTGGTCCTGTTTGCCTTTACCACCATCCTGGGCTGGAGTTATTACGGCGAACGCTGCGTTGAATACCTGTTTGGTATTCGCATGATCATGCCCTATCGTTTTCTGTGGCTGGTAGTCATTGTCATCGGCGCACTACTCAAGGACAGGATCGATATTGTTTGGGACCTGGCCGATATACTCAACGGCCTGATGGCTCTCCCCAACCTGATCGCGTTACTGGTATTAAGCCCGGTGGTGTTTAAACTAACCAAGGCACACAAACACGCATAGTGAGTCATGCATTATGACCGACTTATCAGATGATATCGCTGCAATGGTGACGCGTGCACTGGCCGAAGATGTTGGCCCGGGCGATATCACTGCCGCGTTGGTCGCCGATGAAACCGCTGAGGCACAAGTCATC
Organism: Gammaproteobacteria bacterium; assembly: GCA_036985915.1. Lineage (GTDB taxonomy): Bacteria > Pseudomonadota > Gammaproteobacteria > JAJDYQ01 > JAJDYQ01 > BTQO01. The sequence continues at coordinate 4,079 of BTQO01000021.1, forward strand.
AGTCGTGACCATGCGATTGTGTGCGGATCCCAATGGTTCGAAGAGACCTATCGACAGCTCGACAGCACGATCAAGGTCCACTGGCTGGTTAAAGACGGTGGCCAGAGTGCCGCTAACGATATCGTCTGTCAGTTGACCGGCCCAGCGCGTGCCCTGTTAACCGGCGAACGAACAGCGTTGAATTTCCTGCAAACCCTGTCAGGAACCGCGACGCTGGCAGGCCGTTATGCCGACGCGGTTCGTGGTCTTGGCACGGCAATCCTGGATACACGAAAAACCATACCCGGCCTTCGTCGTGCACAAAAATATGCGGTTGCCTGTGGCGGCTGCAGTAACCACCGGTTGGGTTTGTTCGATGCCATACTGATCAAGGAAAACCACATTGCCCGGGCCGGCGGCATTCAACCCGCGGTTGCGAAGGCAAGGAAAACCAATCCCGGTATCACGGTCGAGGTTGAAGTGGAGGATTTTGAACAACTGCGCTCGGCGATTGATGCGCGGCCGGATCGGATACTGCTCGACAATTTTCAGCCAGAAGACCTGCGCAAGGCTGTTTTGCTGACCGCAGGTGCCGTAGACCTTGAAGCATCCGGAGGCATCAATCTCGAAAACGTGCGGGCCATAGCCGAGACCGGCGTTGCGTATATTTCAGTGGGCGCACTGACCAAGAACGTCTGGGCGGTGGATTTCTCACTGCGTTTTGACTAGCCCCTATGTTGCACGAAGGCGGCCCTTTCAAATGAGCCTTGTACTGCAATGAATGGTTCAATCGCTTGTAAGCAGTGTCTGGTGGGTAGTAACAGTTGGTACCTATTCGATTTCAGACCAAAGCTGGGAAAGCAGGTTGCCTGAATACACCGTATACCGAAAATACACCCGCAAACACCGCAAGCAAACCGACGATAATTAATGCGGCATTAACACTGAATTCAATATTCAACTATTCGCAGTTATCCTGATACTCAGGCTTATGCAACCAACTGCCCTGGCGCAACCCGTAGCAAGCACGTATACCCTCATGATACCGGGTAACAACTTAAGCGCGGGTTATGGTATCGATATTCGTGACGGCTGGGCCAATCTGCTCGAACCACTTATTTCATCAACAGCAAACTCGCCATGAAGCCATGGTTGTTGATCGTTACAATCGTGCTGCTGCCGGCGATCCTGGCTGCAGGCGCCGTCATCGCGAATCGAGTACCCCTGTTTGTGAAGCCCGGTCCTATCAATCGCCTGACCTTGTATTTTGGCTATGGATGGCCTTATGCCGCGGAGCACAGGATGTGCGAGAGCGGCCTTGGGCGATCCCCCTCAAACCATAGCTACGACTATGCTTTTTCGGACGATCACCCAAAGCTTCCGCTCCTGCTCACGCCCCTTACCTACTTCCCTGTAGGCAACCTGCTTTCCCAGCTTTGCCCTGAGAATCGAATCCTTCATGCAATATAGGGGTTAAACAAGCTCGGCTGGATGCTTGATGAAGTCGATGGTGAACGCTATACGGTACATGCCGTGGTGACCACACCGCTGTTGCGTTTCAAGGACGATATCGATGTGCGGTTTGAATTGACTGACGAACAAACGAGCACCATACACATACGCTCGGCGTCACGTTTTGGAAAAGGCGACTTTGGTGCCAACCTAAGCCACATCATGGATTTACAAACGGCGCTGAACGCACAAGCAGAATACTGACAGGCGCTATTTACTGGTCCTTTTTCTTGCGTTGCACCTCAAGCTCATCCGGTGTCATGGTCAGGTCTTCGTCTCCGGGATAGGTCGATTCCTGCGGGGGTTTGGCGGCTTTGTCACCATTATACAAGGACGTATCGAATGACCATTCTTCAATTTCCTTGCTCATATCGCCGACTTCCCTGCCATTATCGGAGTCGCCTTCGTCTGATGAGGCAAAGGCCTGCTCGGTCAAATCCTCCGATTCCGAAGCCGTTTCCTGTTCTGACTTCCGGTGTGCTGCAACCGCCGTAACATCCTCATCCGGTTCCACGAGTGGGGGTGCTGCCGGTGTGAACGGTGGTGGTGATCCACCAAAGGCTGCGCCTTGTACAACCGTGGCGTCAGATTCTTCCATCTCCGGCATCTGGAACAGGAAGGTAAATTTGTCAAAGGCAATCCGGTCATCGTGTTTGAGGATATGCTCTTCGCCGATACGTTGCCCGTTTACAAACGTACCGTTACCACTGCCCTGGTCCGAGATGCAGTAGGAATGGTTCTTGAATTCAATGGTTGCATGGCGACGGCTCATCGATGACTGATCGATTACGATGTGCATGGCCTCATCTTCCTTTTTGCCGGCAACACGCCCGATCACCACCAGTTTGCCATCGCTTAAATCATAGCGTTCCTGACCCGTAATACGGTCCATATCCACCAGTTCCGCAGGTGGAATATATTCCTTGGGACCAGACTGGGCCGCAGTTTTCAGGCGCCGCAACTGGTACATGATCAACAACGCGAGGAAAATACCTATGCCCACAAGCACGAAGACCTGTACCTTGCTCTCGGGTGGCGCAGCTGGGGTTTCTATGCGCACCTCCTTGATGATTTCTTTTTCTACAATGATGGTCTCAGGCGGTGGCGGTGGCTCCGGTTCGGGTCTGGGGGTTGCAATAATCGTTTTGATCTGGGCGAACACACCGGCGATGTCTTGCGGCAAAAAGGCGCGAAAATATTCCGCCTCGGTACGCTGTGCCAGTGACTGGATGAGCGAGAAGTCAGCACCGTCGGTAAATGCAATCCCGAAGATCCGGATATTTTGATCGGCGGCGGAGGCTGCCAGGTCTTCACGCATCCAGCGTGCCTTCTCGATATCCTTGGCCGGTTGGCCCGTATCCACGATACCGTCGGTCAAAAAGATAATTGACTTTTCGGCGTCTGGCCGTGCGTGCAGTTTCAGTTCGTAAATCGCACGCTCCAGTGCATCCGGGCTGTTGGTATACAAGCCGCGATAATTAATGGAGTCAATGCTTGCCTTGATCTTGGCAATCGTTTCATCGTTCACCGGCGTCAGCGGTAATGCGAGTTCGACGTCCTGATCGAAAATAATCACGGCGACATTGGAATCTGAACTCAATCCGTCGATGAATTCGGAAACCGCCTTGCTGGCCAGAAACTGGGGGTCATTCTTTTTCATGCTGCCCGAGTTATCGAGCATCAGCACCATGTCATTCGGCACGGCTGCAGCCAGCAGCGGAAAGAATATCAATGCGCACAGCAAGATGAATACGCGTGTTATCACCCTGCCCGTGCAATGATGTACAAAACCAAATAACTGGTGTGCGTTCCCCGGTATCATCTTGTTGTGATTCGTGTGGATTAACAGGCCCTTACAAGCGTCACGTGGTGGTCAGAATGGTTAACGATACTACAGCATGCAGACCGTTTGGATAAAGCCCTTTGTCGATATGGTATCCATGCCCGATAATCCCGTAGCGCACCCTGTGGCAGGCCAATGGGCAGCAGATTGAGTAGATGGTGCCGGCGAGAGGAATTGAACCTCCGACCTACTGATTACGAATCAGTTGCTCTACCGACTGAGCTACACCGGCAAGGGGCGGTGAGTATAAAGACCGGATAGAACCCATGCCAGACCAAGGCGATGAATTAGCGGCTGTTGTTCAGACGGATAATGACATCGATACCGGCCACCTTAGTACCTTTTGGCAACGACGGCAGGTGACCGAGCAGGATCTCGCCTGCTTCGATATCCACCAGTTCGCCGGTATCGTTGTTGTACAGGTGGTGATGTTCGCGGATATTCGGATCATAAAACACCCGCTGCGGGTCGACGATGACCTCCCGGATCAGGCCCTTGTGCGCGAACAACCCCAACGTGTTGTACACCGTGGCCTTGGAAACGTTGCGGATTGATTCGTTGACCGATGCCAGCACCTGATCGGCAGAGACGTGCTGCGGCCGGGCAAACAACACCGCCGCGATCGCCATGCGCTGCCGGGTCGGCATCACATCGTGCGCCTTGAGCAGATCCCGAATCTGGTTCCGGTCCAGCGGCAACTTGAGTGCAGTGTGGTCCATACGAACCAGTATAGACGCTGGATTTAGACAAAGTCCAATCTAGGATGGGCCTCAACGCTCACCGGTCCGGCCGATAGGGCTCAGGGTTAATAATCGGCGGGCGTCCCACGATCAGGTCGGTAACCAACCGGGCCGACGCTGGCGCCAGCACGAAGCCATTTCTGAAATGCCCGGTATTCATAAACAGCCCGGCAACCTCAGGATGTGCACCCACATACGGCACGCCATCGGGTGAACCGGGTCTCAGCCCCGCCCACTGCATGATGATCTCGGCGCTCTCCAACCCGGGTGCAATCTCCGCCGCCCTCCTGAATAGGTGCTCCCTGGCCTGCGCGGTCACCTCGCATTCAAACCCGGTCCGCTCAACCGTGCTGCCCACGAGCACCAGACCATCACGCCTTGGAATAAGGTAGTAACCGCAGTCAAGCACCATGCAGGCAATGGGCTTATTGGGGCGCAATAACAACATTTGGCCACGCACCGGTTCGATCGGCAATATAAGACCGGTCGGCGCAACCAGTGACGGACTCCAGGCACCCGCGGTCACCACCACCGTTTGTGCTTCAATGAAACAGGTCTCAGTTTCAACGCCTGCTACCCGGCCATCGTGCACAACCAAACGGGCAACCGGGGTGTGTTCATCAAAACGCACACCACGCGCAACCAGGGCTTTTTTAAGCGCCTTTAATAACCGGGGACTTCTGATCTGGGCAATGTCCGGCAACCACACCGCACTTTGGACGGCCCGGTTAAGTCCGGGACACACAGCGTTTAGCGCATCACCCGCCAGTACCTCACAGCGCCGCTTTGTCGCACAAGCCCAGGGCGTGACGTTGGCATCATCCGCATCGATTACCAGTAAACCGCTTTGAACCCACTCCGGGTCGATCGCGGTGGCGGCTGCCAACTCCTTTGCCAGAACAGGATACGCGGCCTGCGACCAGGCCACCATCGGCTCAAGGGCTGCGGGTTGCCACCAGGGATAAAGTGGCGAGAGTATCCCGCCACCCGCCCAGGAACAGGCCCGGCCCACCTGGTCGCGCTCAAGAAGCCGAACGGCAGCACCGTGCCGCGTCAACTCACAGGCGGTGAGCATGCCAATTACGCCGCCGCCGATGATCAGTACATCAGCATATTCTGTATGCATCATTGCGTACCGGTTACCGCTTGTCGGTAAATTGCTACTGTCCGACGAAGGATTCTTTGCTTATAAGCCATGGGATTGCTATATAGATCACATGCACTCATACCGACGCAACACGGGTTTTAGCATTCTGGAGTTGATGATAGTTGTTGCCATCGTCGGCATCATGGTCGTCATTGGCGTTCCGAGCATGCAGAGCTTTATCAAGAACAGCTGTTTATCGACCGGGACCTCGAATCTGGTTGTAAGTCTGTCTCTGGCGCGCAGTGAGTCCATCAAGCGCCGTGCCACGGTATCCTTGTTCGCCAGTAACGCCGCCGGCAACAATGAATGGGGTTCCGGATGGGCGGTCTTCCTCGATGCCGATAACGACGGTACCCTTGATGCCGGCGAGACCACCCTGCGCGCGATCACACTGGACTGCACCCAGACAACCATCGACGAAACCGGCAACAGGACCAGCTTCAGATTTACCTCCGGTGGCACGGTAGACCAGAGCGGCCAGTTTGACATCTGCGATGACCGCGCGGGAGAAACCGGCCGTCAGATCAATCTCAGTAACTCCGGCCGCGCTTCTAACAATTCGAAATATGGCGGTTGCGCATGATGCGATTAAAAACCAACGGTATCATAACGCCAGGCCGCAGCCGGGGATTCACCCTCATCGAGGTGATGGTCACCTTGCTAATCCTCACCATCGGCTTGCTCGGGGTCGCCGCCATGCAAGTGCAGGGACTGAAATTCAACCACGATTCCTATCTGCGCACCCAGATCAGCAACCTGGCCACCGACATTGCCGATCGCATGCGCATGAATTCTACAAACGCCGCCAACTATGTCGGTAATTATACCGCGCCGCAGGCCAACGCATGTAATGTCGCGGCAGCGGCAGGCGCCGTCAATGATCTAGCCTGCTGGCGCGAGACCGTTGATGAGGTCCTGCCGGGCGGGACCCAGGCGAACATCGTGGCCTCCGCAACCATTGCCACCGGCTATGACATTAACATCGTCTGGACGGATCGCGAGAACGAGACCCGTACCATTTCCTATACCTTAATCCCCTGAAGCCAATGAAAATAAATCCTCGCAAGGTCAAGCCGGCAACAAGCTGCAACGGAGCCCGTCAGCGGGGGTTGACACTGATCGAGGTCATGATCGCGCTCACCATCGGGCTGTTCCTCATGGTCGGCACCATCACGATGTTCATCAGCAACAAACGTACCTACACCGAACAAGACCAGATGAGCCGTCTGCAGGAAAACGCCCGCTTTGCCATGGCCCTGATAATATCCGACCTGCGCATCAGCGGACACGTCGGTTGCATAGGTGATACTAACGCCATCAATGATACGGTAGGCGTGGCGGGAACCGGCATCACCGCGGCCAAAGACAATTTCGTTGAAGGTCTGGAAGGCTCCGACGCGATACCGCAGAAGTTCAAGCCCAGCAATTCGGCAAAACCCGCCGACATCGTCACCGGTACTGACGCCCTGATCACGCGCTACACCCAGGAGATCAACCTGCCGGTGTATGCACCCTATATGACTAACACGACCAGCGACATCAGCATCAACCAGAACCCCCCGGCAGTGACGCCGAACAGCCTGCAGATCGGCGCAATCATCGCCATCAGCGATTGCACCACCACCGACATTTTCAAAATCACCGGTGCCGATCACCCGAGCACCAACGGCATCATCGAACACGCGGCGCTCAGCAAGGCCTACGGGAATGATATGGCGCGGATACTCCGGTTCTTTACACGCAGCTATTACATCGGCAACCGCGACGCCAACTCGGCGACCGCGGATTGCGACAGCGACGGCGTCATGGACAACGCCGATGCCGACGTCTGCCCGGCGCTGTTCCGTAACGGCGAGTCCCTGGCCGACTGGATCGAGGACATGCAGATTCTCTATGGCGAGGATACCTCCGGCGATAAGGTGCCCAACACCTTCGTCACCGCCAGCACGGTCGCAAACTGGAATAATGTCATTGCCATCCGCATCGGCATCCTGGCGCGCTCGCCCGACGAATACGGCCCCGATACGGATACCAACACCTATAACCTGTTCACCGGTGCCAAGGGTTGTGTCGTTGGCGCCGATATCGGATGCGTCAACCCGGCCGACCTGCGCGTGCGCCGCCGGGTAATGACCAACACCGTTGTGCTGCGCAATCAGATTTACGGCTTATGAGGAATTCGGACATGACCGGGAAGACACCACAGAACAGGCAGGATGGCATGGTGCTCATCATTGCGCTGGTCTTTCTCGTTATTCTCACCCTCCTCGGCATCACCGCCATGAGCATG
>BTQO01000022.1:0-11563 GCA_036985915.1 Gammaproteobacteria bacterium
GAAGGACAAATGAAGATACGCCTATGCACAAGCGTAATCTTGCCCGGAAATGGCCCGCTACGACTGTACATCCATCGTGTCAGCGGGCTAGCCAGGTTCCAGATCCACTCAAATAATCTGCTCCGCAGTGACATCAATAACCTACCTGGGCCGAAGTCCCATGCCACCCCGGCTTTAGCTAAGCAACAGGCACAGAATCAACCAGCAACTTGACCAGTTCATCACTGCTCATATCACTAAACTGGGTATCTGGTTTAAGTCGATGACTAACAACGCTGGGCAAGACCGCCTGAATATCCTCCGGTAATACGCTTGATCTACCCTCCATCATTGCCCAGGCCTGGGCACCATGCATTAACGAGAGTCCTGCTCTTGGCGATAACCCTAACTCGAATTGCGGCGCAGAACGCGTGTATTCCAGCAGCGCTTGCAAGTAATCAATCAAGGCATCAGAAACAAACACTTTGCGCACGCTCGCTTGCACAATCAAAAGCATGCTGGTATCGAGTGCTGGCTGCATAGTGCGTATCAAGTCTCTACGGTCATTGCCCTTGAGAAGTGCACGCTCTGCATTCTTGTCCGGAAAACCCAATTCGATTCTCATCAAAAAACGATCGAGTTGTGACTCAGGCAACGGGAAGGTGCCTATCAGGTGTGCAGGATTCTGAGTTGCTATGACAAAAAAAGGTTCGGGTAAAGAGCGCGTCTCGCTCTCGATGGTTACCTGATACTCCTCCATGGCCTCCAGCAGTGCGCTTTGAGTCTTGGGTGTAGCGCGATTTATTTCATCTGCAAGCACGACGTTTGCAAACACCGGGCCCGGATGGAAAACGAATCTACCATTATCCCGTTCAAAGATCGATACACCCAGAATATCAGCGGGCAGCAGGTCGCTCGTAAACTGAATGCGCTGAAATTCAAGACCTAAAGCTTGCGCCAAGGCATGAGCCATGGTGGTTTTTCCTACGCCCGGCAGATCTTCGATTAATAGATGGCCGCGCGCCAGAAGACAGGCTGTGGCTAGCTTGATCTGCCTTTGCTTTCCAAGGATTACCTGACCAACCGTATCGATTACCTGCTGTACTACGTCATTTTGTTCTTCTATTAACACACTCGCCATGCTTGTCTCCCTTACTGGCGTCGCCAGGTAGTACCACCTGCGCCATCTTCTAGGACAATTCCTGCGCCCAATAATTCATCCCGTATTTGATCGGCCTTGTTGAATTCCCGTTCTGACCTGGCCTGATTACGCCGGTTAATCATTTGCTCTATCTGCTCGATACCAAAACCGGCCCCACTATCCGAACCCAGAGGCGCAGCCTTCAAATAATTCTCTGGATCATCCTGCAAAATACCCAAGCTGTTACCAAGCGTTCGTAATGTCGTCGCCAGTGTTACCGTTAACGTCATATCAGCATCACGCAGCTTGTTAATTTCATGTGCAACCTCGAACAATACCGACAGCGCGACCGGTGTATTAAAATCATCATTCATAGCCTGTGCGAACATGGTCATGTATTCAGTCACAGGCGCAACATCTTCAACAGGTGTATCACGCAGCGCAGTGTACAGACGCATTAAAGCATGGCGCGCAAGATCCAGATTCTCATCTGAATAATTCAGTGGACTACGATAATGACTTGTCAGTATAAAGTACCGCACCTCTTCGGGTTGGTATCGCTGGAGTATCTCTCTTACCGTAAAAAAATTGCCCAATGACTTGGACATTTTTTCTTCGGCCACACGAACAAAACCATTATGCATCCACAAATTGACAAATTGCTTACCTGTCACGCCTTCCGACTGCGCGATTTCGTTTTCATGGTGGGGAAATTGCAAGTCCATACCTCCTCCGTGAATATCAAAATGCGCCCCCAGGCAGCTTGTTGACATTGCAGAGCACTCAATATGCCAACCTGGGCGGCCTGCTCCCCATGGAGATTCCCAGCTTGGTTCATCTGGCTTGGCTAATTTCCATAACACGAAATCCAGCGGATCAACCTTTGCTTCAGCCACATCAACGCGCGCACCCGCCACCAGTTCTTCAATGTTTTTACCTGATAATTTTCCGTAATCAGCAAACTTGTTTACACGGTAATAAACATCACCGTTATCGGCCACATAGGCATAGTCTTTCTTAACAAGCTGATCAATCAGCTGAATGATTTTATCGATATGCCCAGTGGCTCGCGGTTCATTATCAGGTGGCAATACACCAAGTGACTTTGCGTCTTCATGCATCGCATTAATAAATCGTTCCGTAAGAAGACCGTACTCCTCGCCATTTTCGTTAGCGCGGTTAATAATCTTGTCGTCTATGTCGGTTATATTTCTCACGTAGTTAACCTCATATCCCAAACTTCTAAGCCAGCGTACGACAACATCGAATACCACCATCACCCTTGCATGGCCCAGATGACAATAGTCGTATACTGTCATGCCACAGACATACATCCCGACTTTGCCTTCATGGATTGGCTTAAATGGTTCTTTTTTCCTCTTTAGTGTGTTGTAGATCTGGAGCATCCGGATTTTCAGGTTGTCTTATTCAATGAGTCCACAACTGACCGAAGCCTGACGGTCAGTCGTACGTTGCCAATAAGCGAATACAGTTTTTCCAGTTCTGGACCATGAATGTCGCCCGTCATCGCGGCGCGAAGCGGCAAGAACAGCGCCTTGCCTTTAAGGCCCAACCGTTCTTTCAGCGCTAAAACAAATTCTTGGAAATTCGTATGATCTCCAGCTGCGACCTCCAGGCTGCCATTAAAATAGCCCAATCCTGCATCCTCGATTACTGCCAGCGCTTCGTTTGAGCCCCATTTTAACGGGTCATCATAAATTCTGCCTGCCCAACGGTTGGCCCCGGAGGGAAAGGTAATGTTGTCTCTCACGACCGATAGGAATAGTTGCCGCTCCTTTTCGGGCACCAATGACAAGAGATCAGGTAAATCCGGTTCACTGGTTGCATGAAACCAGGTCCACAGGAAATCATCATCGCAAGATTGCAATGACTGCTTCTGCCAGTACATTAACTGCTCTTCATCGTGTCGCGCAGGCGCTCTGGACATCCTGTGTGTATCAAGGCCTGAGGCGAGCTCAGCCAAAGTCAGTAATTTAGCGTACTCAGGATAACTATGACCAAGCCGTGCGAGGTAATTGAGGATCGCAATTGGAAAATACCCCTTACTACGCACATCACGCAGGCTGGCAGCGGCACCCCGTTTGGACAATTTTGCACCAGTTGCATCCAGAATCATTGATAAATGACCATATCTTGGCGCATTCAGATCAAGAACTGCCAGAATCATCAGTTGCCGGGGCGTGTTACTTAAATGATCTTCACCACGCAGAACATGCGTAATACCCATTAGCGCGTCATCGATTGCGTTACTGAATAAAAAGGCGGTCGAGCCATCTGCCCTGCGAATGATAAAATCACCGATTGCGTTGCCTTTGAAACGCTGCTCGCCGCGTACTATATCTTCAAAAACGATTATCTCTTTTTGTGCCACACGGAAACGCAATGTCTCCGGCAAACCGCTTTGTCGTTTTTCCTCAATTTGTGCTGCATCCAGATTTGCACACGTACCTGCATATCGAGGCGGCTTCCCGGCAGCCAGTTGTGAACGGCGCGACTCGGCCAATGCTTCATCACTACAAAAACATGGGTACGCGTTGCCCTGATCAATCAATAACTGATAGTAGCGCTGGTAAATATCTCCCCGCAGCGTCTGTCTGTAAGGTCCGAACTCGTCTTCTCGCCCGGGTCCGGCATCCCAGGATAGCCCGAGCCATATCAGATCTTCCTTAATCGCAGTAATGTAGTCCTCGTGGCTCCGCGCGGCATCCGTATCTTCAATGCGCAACACAAACTCACCGCCTTCTGCGTGTGCCAACAACCAATTAAATAAGGCCGTGCGGATGTTGCCAAAATGCAGTTCACCGGTAGGACTCGGCGCAAAACGGGTTTTTATCAACGTCATACAATAGTTCCTTATATAACCTGACGCATGGTAGCGAAAAGGGCCGGTGGCGACAAAACTTCAGGGTGATTTACGGGCGCAAACCCGATATTATTTGATGAAATCACCCACCAAAAGGAACTTCAATGTGAGAAAACTGTTATTGGCGTATCTTTTCCTAGCTTTTATGCCGGTTTATGCGGCAGACGATGCATCTCCGCGAATCAAGCTCTCAACGACCTCTGGCGATATCATACTGGAACTGGACCGCTCAAAGGCACCCGGAACGATTGCTAATTTTTTAGACTATGTCAAATCGGGATTTTATAACGGGACCATCTTCCACCGCGTGATCGGCAATTTCATGATTCAAGGTGGCGGGTTTAGCGCGGATTTTCAACGCAAAAAAACCCGTGCTACAATCAAGAATGAAGCTGGCAATGGTTTAAAGAATCTGCGTGGAACAGTTGCGATGGCGCGCACACGGGATCCGCATTCTGCATCATCACAATTCTTTATTAATGTCGTTGATAACCATTTTCTGGATTTCAAGTCTCCGACATCGCAAGGCTGGGGTTATAGTGTTTTCGGGAAAGTAGTAGCTGGCATGGATACAGTTGATAAAATCAGAACAATGCCCACGGGACCCGGCGGCCCTTTCCCGCGCGATGTACCCCTTAAAACAATCACGATCATCAAGGCCGAAGTTGTTGAGCATGCCGAAACTGAAAAGACGGGTGCAAAACAATGATTATCATACATACCTCCATGGGTGATATCAAAATTGAACTGGAACATGAAAAAGCGCCAATGACCTGTGCTAACTTTTTGCGCTATGCGCGCGGAGGTTTTTATGACGGGACTGTTTTTCATCGTGTAATTGATGGCTTCATGATCCAGGGAGGTGGCTTTGAACCAGGCATGGTCGAGAAACCGACCCATGAACAAATCAGGAATGAAGCTGAAAATGGCCTGAGCAATGCAACAGGCACGCTCGCAATGGCTCGCACTGGCGAACCGCATTCAGCCACTGCGCAGTTCTTCATTAACGTTACGGATAATACGCGTCTTGATTTTACATCGGCTACACCTTCTGGTTGGGGATATTGTGTATTTGCCAGGATTGCTGAAGGCATGGATACTGTTGACCAGATAAAGTCTGCAGAAACCGGCTTTCGCGCGCCACATGGCGACGTACCGGTAGAAGATATTATTATCGAGCAAGTAGAAGTGATTGACGAGCCCGAATAGAAAGCTTGTCGCATTCAATGCCTGACACCTTATTTGTCTCTGACCTTCACCTTGATAAAAGCCGCCCAGCAATAACACGGCTATTTCTCAGGTTTCTCGACCAGGACGCATTGCACGCGGACGCATTATACATACTCGGTGATCTCTTCGAGGTTTGGGTTGGTGATGACGAAGATTCGCCAGAACAGCTGATTATCCTGGAAGCTCTACGCTCGTTAGTACGGCGTGACGTGCCCGTGCATGTCATGCATGGCAACAGGGATTTCCTGTTAGCCGAAGAATTTGCTCAGAAAACAGGCTGCCAACTGATTGATGATCCTGCATTAATCACGCTACTTGATGAAAATATATTACTCATGCACGGCGACACGCTATGCACTGATGATATCGAATATCAAAATTTCCGTCGTGAAGTGCGTTCACCCGAATGGCGCGACATGGCCCTTGGCATGGGCATTGACACGAGACGTAGATATTTTTCCGAGCTTCGGCAACAAAGCATCGACAGCCGCCAAACAAAACCACCCGGGATTATGGATGTAAACCAGGATGCTGTAGAAAATACTATGCGGAAATGGGGTGTGCACAAATTGATTCATGGTCATACGCACCGTCCCGCAGTTCATCATTTTGATCTTGATGGCGTACCGGCATCCAGGATCGTCCTGGGCGACTGGTATCAGTCAGGAAGCGCTCTTAGAATCAACAAAGCGGGCCTGATACTTGAGGATCTACCCGTCAATTGATGCAGCATCATTCTTCTGTGCTACCTGGTAATAGCTGGCTGTACTGCTCAGGTACTGCAAACATGGATGAATCAACTTCTGCGCCGGTATCGACCTTTGCCAATGATCGCCTTTTTCCTGTATCACTCCACTCCTCAATTGGAAAACCATGTGCATAGTGACGCGCAGCACCATAAATATAATTACCCAGAAAACACGGCGATTGCAATTCCTGTGGCGTGCGCTCCAGGGTATTCACCTGCATTGCAGAAAGTACTGATTGATAGTTTTGCAGCATCTTCTTTTCCATATCAAGCATACCAGGCACAACAATGGTGTCATAACATTGTTTGTCGTTGCTATAAAATGTGTAGTGCAATGGTTGCACGCCATTAACAAGCGGAGCGTCGTCTAGTTGTTTCAAACTATCGGTAAGCTTCAAAGTGTCAGGGACAACAACAGGTTGCTCGGGTTTAGTGATCACTATCACACGCTTTTCCATATGAAACACGCTGTAGATCTTTTCTAAAGATTGGTCAAACAATATATAACCTGTATCGTCCTCTCCATCATCAATTCTCAGAAAGCCATCACTGAAGATCATGCGCGTAGGGTAGGGGTCAATATCAGGTTCCGTTTCTACAAAATAGACGATCGTGGCTTTTCGTTTCTGATCAGCAGGGGATCCCTGCGTTGATCCAGCATCCACGGAAGTATTGTTGCTATCCGGCGTAGTCGCAGAATCTGTCACTACCTGCTCCCGCAGTGTCACTGCCTGCTCCTGCGGTGTGCCATCGCACCCGGACAATAATGCCATGGCTATGACCAGATAGCCTGCCAATAAAACTCTCATCGTATACCGAACTCCCGTTTCAATCGCATAATGTTTTGAGACCGATAATAACGTCCATGACGTTCGTCCCGGTTGGGCCTGTGGTGATGATATCGCCACTGGCATGTAAAAATCGGCCCGCATCGGCCGCATCGATGCATTGCCTCGCATCAAGACCCTGCAGGGTACCACGTTCAACCGTACCGCCATCAACCAATGCCCCTGCCGCACCACCCGGACCATCGGTACCATCCGTACCGGCAGCCAGAACATGTATGCACCGGTGACCCGAAAAGGTCATTGCGGCAGCCAGTGCAAGTTGCTGGCATCGGCCACCCTGCCCTGGTGCATCCGGGAGCCGTACCGTGGTCTCGCCACCGCCGAGATAAAGCCCGGGACGGGCGTCGATGAGCCAATCAGCCAACCGCGTGCCTGCTGTCGCTGCATCACCTGAAATTGAAAAAGTATCTATAACTTCATGTTTATATTCATTTATTATGCCATCCAAGACCATCTGATTGGTGGCGATGATGTGATGCTCGATAGCAGCAATGCCTGGATGCGCAGCCGCCGGCACTGATGGCGCTTGATCAACGAGTGCGGTAATCCAGCGGGGTAAGCCAGCAGGCAGGTCTGGCTTCGAACCAGGGGGTGCCAACAATCCAGACCCAATAACAGCCGGGTTGTTATCCGGTACGTCTGATATCAACAGGACGAGGGCGCGGCGCGCGTCAACCACTTGGGCCAGACGCCCACCCTTGATACAGGATACGGCACACCGAACCGAATTGATCGCGCCAATCGGCAGGCCACTTGCAAGCAACCAGGCGTTTAACCGGATGAGCTTGTCTAACCCGATGCCCGCTGGCAAGACCTCAACCAGACTGGAAGCACCCCCCGAGATCAGGAACAATAACTGCGCATCAATTGGTACTTGTTCAATAAACCGAACCAGCGCTTCCCCTGCTTCAAGGCTTGTTTGATCGGGTATTGGGTGAGCAGCCTCAAGGCAGGTCAATCGATGATCTGAGCCGATCTTCCCGGTCAGGTGCCCCCGTTTGGTAATCACCAGGGCTCGAACAGTGCGCTCGTCCAGACGATCAAGAGCGCCCAGCATCATGGCCTCCGCAGCCTTACCGATCGATGCCACATAAACCGGTCCGGTACCTGCCAAGCAGTCAAGGTTTCGTTTCACCGCCAATCGCCCATGAACTTTCTTCAAGGCGGTCCGGTACACGTGCATCAAGAATTTTCTTGGGTCTGTGTTTGCCGGTGCAATCACGCGTGATTCATTGCCGCCTATAATGCTCAGCTCAGCTTGGAAGGGCGGAAAATCCACGCGCCAGATCATCCTTCAGGTCATCGATATCCTCCAGCCCCACTGCAATGCGTATCAGCCCATCCGTTATTCCTGCCTCATAACGTTCTTCATCTGTCAGACGCTGGTGGGTAGTGCTTGCTGGATGCGTAATCGTTGTCTTTGTATCGCCAAGATTGGCAGTAATCGAAACCAGCTTCGTGGCATCAATAAAATGCCATGCTGCTTTTTTGCCACCCGGGACTTCAAATGAAATCAAGCCGCCAAAACCGGTCTGTTGACGTGCAGCCAGTTCATGTTGCTGATGTGTATCAAGGCCCGGATAGTACACATTGGTAGTCTTGCCGTGTTCCTGCAACCATTGGGCAAGTTCAACGGCGCTTTCGCAATGTGCCCGCATACGAATATTCAATGTTTCGAGACCTTTCAGGAAAACCCAGGCGTTGAAAGGACTCATGCATGGTCCTGCAGTGCGTAAGAATCCAAACACATCTGTACCGACTTGTTGTTCGTTGCCCACAACAGCGCCGCCAACACATCGCCCCTGCCCATCCAGATACTTTGTTGCGGAATGAATGACTATGTCTGCGCCAAGTTTCAGGGGTTGTTGCAATGCGGGTGTACACAAGCAATTATCAACCGCAAGCAACACATTGCTAGACCGTGCCAGTTCAGCCAGGGCGCTAACATCTGCTATTTCTGTTAACGGGTTAGATGGTGTTTCCAGAAACAGCAATCGTGTATTTGGTGTGATCGCATCACGCCAGGCATCAATATCAGTTAATGATACAAATGTTGTGCTGACGCCAAACTTCTCCAGGTAGTTTCGAAACAAAACGGTGGTGGTACCGAAAATTCCGCGTGAAGAAACAATATGATCGCCGCTTTTTAGAAGACCCATGCAGGTTGAGAGAATCGCTGCCATTCCAGACGACGTTGCGACACATCGTTCACCCTCTTCAAGTGCCGCCAGACGTTGTTCAAATGTACGGACTGTTGGGTTGGTAAAACGTGAGTAGATGTTGCCTGGCGACTCACCTGAAAACCTCGCTGCCGCCTCTGCTGCGCTGTCGAATACATAGCTGGAAGTAGGAAATATAGGTTCTGATTGCTCACCCTCGAAGGTCCGTGTCTGTCCATACCTGACCGCCCGTGTTGCAGGGTGATACCCGTTTTTATCTTGTTTGCTCATACGACTCTCCTTTATCTACGGGCATAAAAAAACCCGCTCAGCTTGTTGCTAAAGCAGGCTTCTAACCTCTCTTTAGCGTTATTTGTTAAGCGCCCGCAAGCTGATGGGTCAAATCGGCGCTATCAGTAAAAATATTTCATCCACGGCCTGTTGTCAATACGGGTGACAGGGCGCCGAATTTACTGATAAGTCAGGCTATCCAACATTATGCATCTCTATTGATGGATCAGATTCGTTTTCGCTGAAATTCTTGGCCTTATCAGATCTTTTTGCTGCGAGTTTCTCAAGGTATTTCTCGCTAATATCCTGGGTAACATATTTTCCGGTAAACACCGAATCCTCGAATAAGTTTAGATTCGGATTACCCGAACGCACCGCATCATACAGGTCTTCTATATCCTGGTAGATCAACCAGTCGGCGCCGATTAAATCAGCAATTTCATCAACTGTGCGATTATGTGCGACCAACTCTTCCGCAGCCGGCATATCAATACCGTAAACATTTGGGTAGCGCACAGGTGGTGATGCTGATGCAAAATAGACCTTGTTCGCACCTGCCTCCCGCGCCATCTGTATTATTTGCTGTGATGTAGTACCTCGTACAATTGAATCATCAACAAGCAGCACATTTTTATTATTGAATTCCAGGTCAATGGCGTTGAGCTTCTGGCGAACCGATTTTCTCCTTTGCGCCTGACCTGGCATGATAAATGTGCGGCCTATATATCGATTCTTTATAAACCCTTCGCGGTAATTGACGTTTAATCGATTGGCAAGCTGCAAGGCTGAAGTTCTGCTTGTATCAGGAATTGGAATCACTACATCAACACCATGATCCGGACACGCGCGCAGTATCTTGTCAGCAAGCCGGTCTCCCATCCTCAATCTGGCCTTGTATACAGATACATCGTCAATAATGGAATCAGGCCGGGCCAGATAAACAAATTCAAACAGGCAAGGAGCGGATTGCGCGTTGGCCGCGCACACTTTTGAATGGAAATGACCATCACAATCGATAAGTACGGCTTCTCCTGGTTGTACATCACGAACTATTTGAAACCCAAGCGACTTCAGCGCAACACTCTCGGATGAAATCATGTACTCCGGACCTTGATCGGTATCTCGTTTGCCAAATACCAAAGGGCGAATTCCCAGTGGGTCACGGAACGCCAGCACACCCAGACCCATAATCATGGCAACAGCTGCATAGGCACCACGACAACGTTGGTGCACCACAGAAACCGCATTAAACACTTCCTGCTCAGTCACACGGAGCTTACCCTGCCGGTGTAGCTCCTGAGCAAACACATTCAGCAAGATTTCGGAGTCAGAATCGGTATTGATATGCCTCATGTCGGCATCAAATAACTCATGCTGCAAAACGTCTGCATTGGTCAGGTTACCGTTATGCGCCAATGCTATCCCGTAAGGCGAATTCACATAAAACGGTTGCGCTTCGGCAGATATTGAACAACCGGCGGTGGGATATCGCACATGGGCTATACCTGCATTGCCCTTAAGGGTCAGCATGTGGCGTGTGTGGAAGACATCCCTGACCAGCCCGTTGTTCTTGCGCAGGTGAAATCGCCCCTTATCCATGGTGACGATACCGGCCGCATCCTGGCCACGATGCTGCAACACGGTTAGTGCATCATACAATTGCTGATTGACTGGTGAACGTGCAACGATGCCAACGATACCGCACATAATGTATCAACCTGTTTAGTCTTGAACCTGCTAAATGTGTCCGCTACTACAAAATGGGTTGCCTAGGGTTGGTCTTGGGTGGTTGACGATGGTTTTGCCTGCCTGTCAATCCGGGCATTTGCATCGGCTTTCTTGTTTTCAGCTTCGCTACCCGCCTTTTCTCCTTTGCTGCCCGCCTGTGATGACGGGTTGTTGTTGTCCTGAGTGCCTGCTTGTGGGCCTGGTCCAGCGTAGGAAAAATGCCTGGCAATATCGGGTGGCAGTTCGCTCATATAGCGCGTCACATAAACCTGTATTTGTGGTATGAAATATGAAGTACGCCACCATGAATCCTGTGGAAAGGGTGTAATACCTGCCAGGAGCACCAACAGCGCAATAACCAGCAGGCCTCGTGCCATACCAAAAACAAAACCAATCACCCGGTCTGTACCTGAAAAACCTGTTTTATCAACCAATTGGCCAATAATGTAATTGATAATCGCACCGATAATCAGTACTGCGATGAAGATGGCTAGAAATGCCACGCCGAGCCGCAAAGAGGCTGTGCCGATCATTCCGGCAAGCACGTTCGATACG
>BTQO01000023.1:0-11156 GCA_036985915.1 Gammaproteobacteria bacterium
CCTGAAAGATACGTAAGGAGTTGATCGCCCTTGAATTTTTCGTAAAACATCCACACTGCGACGACCTATTCAACGCGGTTATGTGCTTAGGGCGGGCGAAAAAGGGCGCTATTCTGACCTAGATAGGCAGGCCGGGCAATAGCCCGATGGCTGAATTTACGCACCAATCAGGCAGCCTCGCCGTCGCACCATTTGATCGAGCAGCCCATCGAGGGAACCTGGTCCTCGGGCCCCTTGCCGGTTTGAGCGACCTGTTTCATGGCCTCAAACAGGTCGCGGCGTGCATCGGGCACCAGTTCCTTGCGACTCTCATCCAACCGGCCCCGGTACTGAAGCTTCAAATCCGCGTTGTAGCCAAAGAAATCAGGTGTACACACCGCACCAAAGGCTTTGGCAATGGCTTGGGTCTCATCCATCACATAGGGGAAGCAAAACTGATACTCCTCGGCTACTTTTTTCATATGCTCAAAGGAGTCCTCAGGATAATCCGTCGGGTCATTCGACATAATAGCTACCGTATTGACACCCAGCGTTTTGAGTGCATGGGCATCCCGAATGACTCGTTCGCGGATTGATTGAACATAAGGGCAGTGGTTACAAATAAACATCACCAGCAGACCCTTTTCGCCGCGGCAATCCTGTAACGTCCAGGTCTTGCCATCCACACCTGGCAGGGAGAAATCCACTGCGTCCTTGCCAAACTCGCACACAGGGGTTTCGGTTCTGACCATGATTGGATCTCCTTAAAACTGCACTAAAGGCTAGGGAAGCTTTGAATAATTCCATCTAGGAATGATTAGCACACAGAAAACAAACACAAGTTTCCATAGCTTTTCAAAATTGGCTGGCTGGCTACTATACCCTTGGATAAGTGGTAGTAAACCCCCGACGCGCTTGTCGCACTTATATGGTGTAAATCACTGGTTTAGGGTATCTTTAGAAGCGAGGGCGTGAGAAACCGGGGCGCAAGTACTTGTTTCGCACTATAATTTTACCTAAAGCTACCCAGTGGCTTGACCTAGAACGGAACGGAACGGACGATTTATGAACAATAGACGCATTCGAAGGATTCTGCTCGGACTCGTATTTTCAGGTCTGTTGCCCATCACAGCCCAGTCTGCTGAATACACATTCGTCATACAACCCTTCCAACCCCCCGCAGCAACTAAAAAAGTCTTTCAGCCAATGGCCGATTACTTAAGCAAAGTAACCGGCCAAACCATCAAGCTCGTCACTGCCACCAACTTCCTGACCTACTGGCAGACGATGTTAAGAGGTAAATATGACCTGATACTGGATGCCGCCCATCTGACGTCCTATCGCGCGAAGAAGATGAACTACATCATCTTGGCCAAACAGCTGGACACGGCCAGTATGACGCTGGCAACCAACCAAGACCTGTTTGTGTTTGAGCCGGTCGAACTGATCGGCAAAAAGATTGCGGTATTGCCCGCACCCAGCCGTGATTCATTAACGCTCATTGACTTCTTTCCCAATCCGCTGCGTCAACCGATCCTGGTTGAAGTGAACAACGCACTTGAGGCCGGGAGAAAGGCCTCTAAAGGTGAAGTTGATGCTGCCATTATTCCATCCCCCATGGTCGGCGGCTTTCCGGATCTCAATGTCGTGCAACAAACAGAGCCGTGGCCACACGTCGCAATGTCCGCCAACCCCAGGGTGCCCGCTGATGTGCAGCGTACGATCGCCAAGGCGCTGATCGATGCGCCCAAGAGCCCGGAAGGCCAGGCCATGCTGGACGCAGTGAATCTGTCCGGTTTTGAACCTACCTCGAATGAAGTCTATGCGGGTTTCGACAAGTTCCTGCAGGGTGTTTGGGGCTACTGATCGCGTCTTACGATCATTACTGTTTCACCGCTAATGACTGGCAATTAACAACACTGGCCAGTTACAATCCCCGGCGCCTGAAACCGGGCCACGCTTTCCCAAGCTGATGGATTGACCACCTGCGTTTATGCATACCAACGGCGAATATAATGTCTGATAGCTATCTATTTACATCCGAATCCGTTTCCGAGGGCCATCCAGACAAGATGGCCGACCAGATTTCGGATGCCATCCTGGATGCCCTGCTGAAACAGGATGCCTATGCACGGGTTGCCTGTGAAACCCTCACCAAGACCGGCATGGTCATGTTGGCAGGAGAAGTAACGAGCAGCGCGGTGATCGAGCCTGACATTATCGTACGCAAAACCGTCAAGGACATCGGTTACACCAGCTCAGACATGGGGTTCGATTATGCGAGTTGCGCCGTATTAAACGCGATTGGCAAGCAGTCGCCCGATATTGCCCGGGGTGTGGTTCGAGCGCAGGATGAAGCACAAGGCGCCGGCGACCAGGGACTGATGTTTGGCTATGCGACCAGCGAAACCGACGTGTTGATGCCTGCGCCCATTACGTATGCACACCGGTTGGTGATGCGTCAGGCCGAGCTGCGTAAAAATGGCACGCTGCCCTGGCTTAGGCCTGATGCGAAAAGCCAGATTACATTCCGCTATGAACAAGATCAGCCTGTGGGCGTAGAGGCAGTGGTCTTATCAACGCAGCACAGCCCGGATATTACCGAGCGATCGCTACACGAAGCGGTCATGGAAGAAATCATTCAAAACGTTGTGCCGTCGAAGTGGCTTAACAGCTGCAGTCAGGACAATATTCATATCAACCCGACCGGCCGGTTTGTAATCGGCGGCCCCGCGGGTGATTGTGGACTGACCGGGCGCAAAATCATCGTTGATACCTACGGCGGCATGGCCCGTCATGGCGGTGGCGCCTTTTCAGGTAAGGACCCCTCCAAAGTGGACCGGTCAGCGGCGTATGCCTGCCGGTATGTTGCGAAAAATATTGTTGCCGCAGGCCTTGCAACACGATGTGAGATTCAGGTGTCCTATGCCATCGGCGTTGCGGAGCCCACATCAATTACCGTGCATACCTTCGGCACCGGTATCATCAGCGAGGTCCAGCTAACTGAACTTGTAAAAATGCATTTCGATCTCAGGCCCTACGGTATTTTAAACATGCTCAACCTGCTACAACCGATCTATCAACAAACGGCTGCATACGGCCATTTTGGCCGCACCGAACCCGAATTTACCTGGGAGAAAACAGATCGTGCAGACGCGCTTAGAGAGGCTGCAAGACTATCTAAACGGGCGGCTGGTGCCGCCTAAGGCGAACAACAGGAGACATGAGTGAGCACACAACCAGCAAAACAAATCCAGCCTGACTACAAGGTCGCCGATATTTCATTAGCTGACTGGGGCCGCAAGGAAATCCGGATCGCTGAAACCGAAATGCCAGGACTGGTTGCGCTGCGTGAACAATATGGTGCAACGCAACCCCTCAAAGGCGCACGAATTGCCGGTTCCTTACATATGACGATCCAGACAGCCGTGCTGATTGAAACCCTGGTCGCACTCGGTGCCGAAGTTCGCTGGGCCTCATGCAACATTTATTCAACCCAGGATCAGGCTGCTGCTGCCATCGCGGCCGAGGGCATCCCGATATTCGCATACAAAGGTGAGAACCTCGACGAATACTGGGCATTTACGCATCGCATCTTCGAATGGCATGACGGTGGCAACGCCAATATGATCCTGGACGATGGTGGTGATGCGACTTTGCTGCTCATACTGGGATCGCGCGCGGAAAAAGATCCTTCAATTATCGCCAATCCGGGTAACGATGAGGAACAGGCATTGTTTGCCGCTATCCGGGACCGGCTTAACACATCACCTGGCTGGTATTCACGCACAATGCAGAACATTCGTGGCGTGACTGAAGAAACCACCACGGGTGTACACCGACTCTACCAGATGGAAAAAGACGGTGAATTGCCATTCCCGGCTTTCAATGTCAACGATTCAGTTACCAAATCCAAGTTTGACAACTTGTATGGCTGTCGTGAATCACTGGTCGACGGTATTAAACGTGCCACCGACGTGATGATTGCCGGCAAGGTCGCTTTGGTTGCAGGATTTGGCGATGTCGGCAAGGGTTGCGCCCAATCGCTTCGTGGTCTGGGTGCAACGGTATGGATCACCGAGATCGATCCGATCTGTGCACTGCAGGCCGCAATGGAAGGCTACCGGGTCGTTACCATGGATGAGGCCTGCGATAAGGCAGATATCTTTGTCACTGCAACCGGCAATCTAAACGTGATTGCGCATGATCACATGAAGGCCATGAAGAATCAGTCGATCGTGTGCAACATCGGGCATTTTGATTCTGAAATCGATATCGCTTCCCTGCGCCAGTATAGTTGGGAGAATATCAAGCCACAGGTTGACCATGTCATTTTTCCGGATGGCAAACGAATTATCGTGCTCGCCGAAGGCAGGTTGGTAAACCTTGGCTGCGCCACAGGACATCCGAGTTTCGTCATGTCCAACTCATTTACCAACCAGGTACTTGCACAAAAAGAAATCTGGGGTAATCCGGATAGTTATGAAAACAAGGTCTATACATTACCAAAGAAGCTGGATGAAGAAGTTGCACGACTGCATCTGAGCAAGATTGATGCGCACCTGACGGAATTAACAGAAGAGCAGGCAAAATACATTGACGTTGATGTTGCAGGTCCCTACAAACCGGACTTTTACAGATACTAGGCCCCGTCAGGGCAAACCAGGCATTTGCTTTTTGGTTGGTTAAAAAGGCGGCTGCGCTGTTTGTCGCTTCCTTGTCATTGATTGCATGAAAAATCAACGAAAACATCCGCGCGTTTTTAGCCTGGAATTCTTCCCGCCCAAGACCGAACAAGGTGTTAAAAACCTACGGCTAAGTCGCGACCGGCTGGCTATGCTCAAACCCGCCTTTATGTCCGTCACATTCGGTGCCGGCGGTTCTACCCGAACACTGACCCTGGAAACGGTGCTGGATATTCAGCGCGATACCGATATTAAGGGAGCGCCGCATATTTCCTGCATTGCATCAACCAAAGAGAACATCCGCGACCTGTTGCAACAGTACCAGTCGCATGACATTACCCGGCTGGTCGTACTGCGTGGCGATATACCGCAAGGTCTTGATGAGACCCGCGAATTCCACTACGCCAATGAACTGGTCGAGTTTATCCGCCAGGAAACAGGCAACCTATTCCACATCGACGTTGCTGCCTACCCTGAAGTACACCCCCAGGCGACATCGGCAACCGATGATATCAATCACTTTGCACGCAAGGTCGATGCGGGCGCAAATGGCGCCATTACGCAATATTTTTATAACCCGGATGCCTATTTCCGTTTCGTGGATGAATGCGAACGGCGCAATCTCAACATACCTATAGTCCCGGGCATTATGCCAATCACCAATTTCGCGCAATTAGCCAATTTCTCAGACAACTGTGGCGCTGAGATACCACGCTGGATCAGACAACGGCTGGCTGAATACGGTGATGATTTACAGTCCATCCGTGCCTTCGGCATCGAAATCGTTACAGCGATGTGTGAGCGCCTGATCGCAGCGGGTGCACCTGGCCTGCACTTTTATACCCTGAACAAGGCCGAGGCAACCGTTGAAATATGGAATCACCTGGGCCTATCCGACTTTAGCTAACCAAAGAAGGCCATCCTTGATAAGCTGGTTATCCGTTTGTTGCAAATAGGCAAGCACTGTACCTGATGGACAATAACACACTCGCAATACGCGATCTTTCGGTCGTCTGGCACCCCTGCACCCAGATGAAAGATCATGAACAACTCCCGTTAATTCCCATACGTCGTGGACAAGGTGTATGGCTGGAAGATTTCGATGGTAACCGTTACCTCGACGCGATCAGTTCATGGTGGGTCAACCTGTTTGGTCACTCAAACCCGGTGATCAATACTGCTGTAAAAGAACAGATCGACCAACTGGAACATGTCCTGCTGGCCGGATTCACTCATGAGCCGGCTGTTGAACTGTCCGAGTCACTGATAAAAATCGCCCCACCTGGTTTATCCCGTTGTTTTTTTGCCGACAATGGCTCATCGGCCGTTGAGGTTGCGCTAAAGATGAGCTACCACTACTGGCGTAACCATGGCTTAAATAACAAACAACGCTTCGTTACCCTGACAAACAGTTATCACGGCGAAACCCTGGGTGCGCTGGCAGTGGGTAACGTGACACTGTACAAAGACACGTATGCACCGCTGCTGATGGATGTCATCAGTGTACCGAGCCCTGACTGCTTTAATCGTAACCCTGATGAATCCTGCGAAGACCATTCGCGCCGAATGTTCCAGCATATGGATTCCGTATTAAGTGTGCGTGCCGATGAAATCAGCGCCGTCATCGTGGAACCGCTGGTGCAATGTGCGGGCTATATGCGTATGTACCATCCGGTATATCTTTCCTTGTTACGCGAAGCTTGCGACCGTTATCAGGTTCACTTGATTGCGGACGAAATAGCGGTGGGCTTTGGCCGCACCGGCACCCTGTTTGCCTGCGAGCAGGCATCGGTAACACCTGACTTCCTTTGTCTGTCGAAAGGCCTGACTGGCGGTTACCTGCCCTTGTCTGTTGTGTTAACGCAAGAATCTGTTTACCAGGCGTTCTATGATGATTACGAGACCATGCGTGCGTTTTTGCACTCGCATAGCTATACCGGTAACCCGCTCGCGTGCCGTGCTGCACTGACAACACTCGGGCTGTTTGAAAAAAATGATGTAGTTAGAAAAAACCGGTCATTGGCCAGGTTAATGCATGATGCGGTAAGCACGCTCAACGATCACCCTCATGTTGCAGAGGTACGTCAGCAAGGCATGATCGTAGCCATTGAAATGGTTAAGGACAAAGCCAAACGAACGGCATACCCCTGGCAAGAACGGCGAGGTCTGCGTGTTTATCAGCATGGGTTATCTCGCGGTGTGCTATTACGTCCCCTGGGCGACGTGATCTATTTCATGCCGCCATATGTCATTGCACCTGAGGAAATCGAACTCATGGTACACACGGCGATTGAGGGCATCGATCTGGCAACCCGGCCGTAAAATCTGTCACTCAACCCGCCTGCCAACCGATGCGAATTCCAGGAATCCACGTTGAAACAACGCTTCGTTCCGGACAGACCATTATGCTGGACCGGTCTTCCTCTGACCATATCGTTAAAGTATTAAGGTTGGAAAAGGGTGCCCAGATCGTGCTGTTTGACTGCCAGGGTGGCGAGTATCGCGGTAAGATCATGGCTGTAAGTCACGGTCTGGCAACCATTAATATCAAAACACATCACCCGGTCGATCCTGAAAGCCCGCTTAAACTTACCCTGGTTCAGGCTTTGCTACGCAATGAGCGAATGGATCTGGTGATACAAAAAGCAGTTGAACTCGGAGTCAACAGGATCGTGCCGCTGATGACAGAACGTGGTGTTGTCCGCCTCACACAGTTGCGCAAAAAAAGCGGCGCGACATTGATTGGTCCGGAGGGTGGCTGGGATACGGCAGAACAACAACTGCCTGAGTCATGCGGTTATCTGCCCATCGGGTTTGGTCCCCGCATCCTGCGTTCAGAAACGGCAGGCATGGCCATGGTAACTGCGGCACAGTTACTTTGGGGCGATGTCAGCAACTAGGGCAGGTACGCTGATTATGCAGCTTTTGCCGGCATATGCTCTATGATCATGCTTTCCAGGGCATCAAGATCCGGAATCATGGCGTCTTCGCCATCGATTTGCACATTACAAGAAATCGTTGCCGCAACATCAGCTGCATCCTCGGAAGGTAAAATCGTTTCCCCGGTTATGCGAACAGGATGCGGGATATCGCTCATTACTATGCCATAGCAAGGTAATGCTTCATTATCACCCAGCACCTTGATCACCACCGCTTGCGAGAGTTGCCGCCGATTTGAGGTGGTCATCCCCGATGCCACCTCAAACGATATTAGCGGTATCTCCTGTTTTTGCCATGGCACCATGCCCAGGAACCATGGTGGTGCATCGTCAATCGGTACTGGTTGCAGCACAGACATAATTTGTGCAATGGCTACGTCTGGCAATACCAGATTACCGCCTTCAATTGGTATCATCAGCGCGCGTATTTCACGTTTAGGAGCTTCAGCCATGTTCGTTTATGGGCGGTTAGTGGTTCCTACGGTGTTGCAACTTAATGTGTTGTGTGGCCGGTTTCATCAAGCACCTGTCGAATATTATCCAGTAGATCGCTTTCCTGAAATGGCTTACCTATATAACGGTTTACGCCCATCGCTTTAGCACGTTTGCGGTGCTTTTCGCCTGTTCTTGAGGTAATCATGATCATTGGTAAATCGTGCAGACGCTTTGAATTCCGAACATGGGATGCCAACTCATAACCGTCCATGCGTGGCATTTCGATATCGGTGAGCATGATATCGGGCACTATTTCTTCGAGCTTCGCTATGGCATCCAGACCATCAGTTGCGGTTACCACCTTCATGTCATGACGCTCGAGTAGTTTTGTCGTAACGCGGCGAACGGTAAGCGAATCATCAACGACCATGACCGTTATACCGACTTTCTCAGGCGTTTCAATGAGTTGTACCCGTTCTTCGCGCGCCACCGGATGAACACCAGCAACCATACGAACCAGTGCCGGTATATCGAGAATCAGCGCAACCCGGCCATCGCCCAAAACTGTACCGCCGGCAAGGCCACTAATTGAGCTGACCTGTACACCAAGTGACTTCACTACGATCTCGCTCCTTCCAAATAATTCGTCAACATGAAAGGCAACGCGGTGACCGCCTGCGTTCACAAGTACTATAGCGGATTGTTTGCCCGTTTGATCTGCTGTCTGTGCACTACCCAATAAGGATCCCAGGCTTTGTATGGCGTACGCTTCACCACCATAGGTAAACGCCTTATCTTCACTTGAAGTATACGTTTCGAGTTCCTCATCCGATATGCGTGCAACACCTTGGATACTGGCAAGTGGAATAGCGAAAAGATTCTGTCCCACGCCAATCAACAGTGCCTGGCTAATCGCCAATGTAAATGGCAGTCGTACCGTCATCACCGTGCCACGCTCCGCTAGTGAATCGATGCTAAGCACACCTCCGAGTTGCTTGATCTCACTGTTCACGACATCCATTCCGACACCACGACCTGCAATCTGTGTCACTGTCTCGGCAGTACTAAAACCGGATTCCAGAATAAATTGCATAATTTCATCGTCGGTCAGATCGCTATCGTTCTGCATCAGGCCGCGCTCAATGGCTATCTCGCGGATTTTTGCAATATCGATACCACCACCATTATCCGAAACCTGAACTACAACCTCTGAACCTTCCCTGGATACAGAAATAGAAATTGTTCCGCTTTCGTCCTTGCCGCGTTCACGGCGGACATCTGCCGTTTCAATACCGTGCGCGATCGCATTGCGCAACATGTGCTCCAAAGGCGCGGTCATGCGTTCCAGTACATTCCGGTCGAGTTCCTCTAACGCGCCAAGTAGACGCAGGTCGGCCTGTTTATTGAGCTCTGTACAGGTTTGCCGAACAATGCGTCTAAGCCTTGGGGCCATGTTGGCAAACGGCACCATGCGGGCTCGAAGCAGATTATCCTGCATCTCGGTACTGGTACGCCCCTGTTGCCGCAACAAGGTTTCACTGTCACGGTTTAAGTCGCCCAACAAATCATGAACCGACACCAGGTCACCAACGCTCTCCATGAGACTTCGGGATAATTGCTGCAAGGTTGAGTACCGATCCATTTCCAGTGGATCGAAATCGATATTCTGATCAGCCTGCTGCTCATATCGAAATACGATTTGTGCTTCAGTTTCCTGCTCAAGTCTGCGCAACTGATCGCGTAAGCGTGACACCGTAGTATCAAACTCGAACAGGTTGAATCGCAACCGTCCCGTATGCTCTTCCAGACGCGAACGGTAAATATTCATTTCACCCGCGAGATTGACCAGCCCATCCAGCAAATCGGAGCGTACCCTGATCGTCTCGCCTTCAACCCGCGATGTTCCGCGTGCACGTCGCTCGCGCCCACCCATTGGGCGCTCCGATACTCCCCCGCCACCTTCTTCCAACGCCTGAAGCGGTTGTGATGGCGTGACCCCTTCGGAAGCACTATCCAGCGCCTGCATCGCCGCCGATGGCGTGACTTCCGATAACCCTTGTGCGGCAGTGATACTGTCCTCACTAAGCGCCTCATAGGCCTGGGAACCGGTTTGCTCTTCATAGTCTCCAAGCGCACTGAAGGTTTCGCTATCAAGATCCTTCGAGATTTCAGATATCTGGGTCGGTGGTAAGGAAACTTCCTCAGGTGGATAACCTACCTGCTCTGCTTGTTTTTCACTCCTCAATGTGTTGAGTTCAACGATCAAGCCGGCAGCGCCATCGGGCTTCTTTCGCCGTTTAACCTGTTCGATCATATCGTGAAGGCGGTCACGGGCAACGTTTAACAAATCAAACATCCGCCCGGACGCAGGTATGTGACCATCGACGACAGCAACAATGTTTGCTTCCATGGCATGACTTAAATCTGCCACATTACCAACACCGACCATACGCGCACCACCTTTGATGGTATGCAGATCACGCTGGAGTGCATGCATATAGTTCAAATTGGTCCTGTCATCACTCCATTGATTAAGTAAATTTTCACTATTGGCCAGTATCTCATCGGCCTCTTCCAAAAAGATGCCTATCAGTTCATCATCAATTTCATCCTCATCTGTTTCCCCGGCAAACTGTGCTGGTAAATCATCCGCCACTTCATCACTCACAAGTGAATCCTCAACGGTCTGTATTTCATCAGGTGTCATCTCGGGTTCACTGATGTCACCTTCAACAGCTTCCGGTTCTTCTATCTTGATCTCGACTGATTCCGGAGTTTCAGCTTCTTCAACACGCTCACCTGTCTCTTCCGCCTGCACAGCTGCTTCACTTTCTTCGATAGTGACCGTCTCTTCGATAACAGGATGCAGCTCAGAGTCGTCTATTTCAGCGTCTTGCGTTGTTACCGATACCGCTTCCTGCGCCGCTTCCATGTGTTCATTGGTTATTTCAGCTGTACCTACCTCATCGACCACGGTAACGATCGATGGCGGGGCTTCATGCTTGGAATCTTCTAACGCCAAACGATCCTGCAATCCGGCCAGCAAGGCTTGATCACGCTCAGGCTCTGCTTGCCCGCTTTCCAAGGCATTGACGATCGCCTCGATATGATTCACAAC
>BTQO01000024.1:0-11000 GCA_036985915.1 Gammaproteobacteria bacterium
TTTTCAAGCAGAAGACGGCATACGAGATGCCTAAGTGACTGGAGTTCAGACGTGTGATCTTACGATCTATAGCTACCCGTTTTCCGGGGTGGAGTTTTTGAGCTTTCCGTGATGTCTTGATAACGTATCTCGAAGTCGCAGCTAACACTGGAGCAATTTTATGGCCGATACGTTATTCATGAAAATAATAAATCACGAAATATCCGCAGATATCATCTACGAGGACGATCAATGCCTGGCCTTCAGGGACATTAGTCCGCAAGCACCGATGCATGTGCTGCTGTTGCCAAAAAAACCCATCGAAAAGCTCAGCGATGCCGAGGTGGATGACCAGTCGCTGCTCGGTTACCTGATGCTCAAGGCAAGCGATATCGCCCGTGACGAAGGATATGGCGATGTTTTTCGTCTCGTTGTCAATAATGGATCAGGTGCCGGGCAATCCGTATTCCATTTACATATACATATTCTGGCCGGCCGGACAATGAACTGGCCGCCGGGTTAGTGGTGGCCATATGGATCATGTCATCAGTTTCACTGGCACTGATCAGTTGTCTTAAAAGCGTGAAGATTTTTCGGCCATTTAAGTAAATACAATTACCCATCTGCACGACCCAGCACCGCGCGGGCCGGGTAGCCAATACTGGATGATGGGGCCTTGATGCCAGTGTGATTAAATAACCGTGTGTTTTGTACGGTAAAAGTACCTGGTCTTTATGCGCCAGACCCTTTTTTACGGCGTGTCATTTAAGACCGTTTCGTGATTATGGAGGATTAATGTGAGGGCGATCTGGTTTTTGTAATGCCCTGGTGGCTAATAGATCTCCTCGTGTCTGGATTTTCTTCACGTTAAACGGACGGGAAAGGCGCCATGTTGTATTTATAATGCAAATCATTATTATTCATATATTACGGTACCCACATTGGGCAGGATTGGCGGAGCATTGTGCAGTGCTAAAATGGGTCTAAATGAGAGTACAGTTGCGATGAACGCAAAGGAGTGAGGTCAAATGAATGAGCAAGTAAATACAGTCGCCGCGCCATCCTTCGGTGCGCCACTGGCCGAGAGCGACGTCTTGTTGACCGATGACGCACGGGTCAAGCTAAAGGAACTGCTGGACAGCGAGGATGATATCGATGCCATTCGTGTATTCGTCGCAGGTGGTGGTTGCGGTGGCATGACCTATGGCATGACATTTACCGATACGATGACTGAATTTGATCGTGCACTGATCGATGACGAGTTGAAGGTGTACATCGATGCGGTGGCACTTAATTACTTAAGTGGTGTTGAGATCGATTTCAAGGAAACACCGACCGGTGGCAGTTTCGTGTTTAACAATGTGTTCCAGGCGACCGGCGGGAGTGGTACCTGTGGTACCTGTGGTGCCGTAGGCGGCGGTTGCGCCTGACGTTGGTCTGGCATCCCACGGCCTGGTTTTAAAAAAATCGCTGTGGCAACTCACCGCAGTGGTTACGAATCCCACAGTGGCCTGTTTCGAAAGAACACCGTCACCTCCCGAAGATAACGTTTCAATAACCGATCAACACACAGGGGCGAATCATCGCCCCTGTGTTGTTTTGGTCGCGCCACCACAAAGTTACCGTCTGGCACCCTATATCGTAGCGGCAGCCAAACTGGGTATCGAGTTATTACTGGTCTCCGAAGGTAAGCATTCGCTGGTCAGTGCGGTTGCAAATGGTGTGCACGTGTCTTTTTCGGATCGCGAATCCGTTGAATCGCTAGTGCTTTTAGCCATTGATCAGAGAACGGTACATGCAGTCATCGGCACGGATGACGCAACGGTTGAAATCGCAAGCCGGATCGCCCATACATTGGGTATTGCACACAATGATCCGGCGGTAACACGTTTGACGCGACGCAAAGATCTGGGCCGGGCCGCATTACTCAAGCACGGGTTACCCATACCCGAACACCGCGTGTTAGCCCTTGAACAAGTATTACAGGAAGACAGTATCGATATTGCGTTTCCCAGCGTTGTTAAACCACTGGCCTTGAGTGGGAGCCGCGGCATCATACGTGTAAACAACGCGGATGAATTGGTAACCGCATGCCGCCGGATTGAGCGCATATTGAAATCTGAATCCTGGCTCGAACCCTATGAACGTACACATGTATTGGTTGAGTCGTACATTCCGGGCCAGGAAGTGGCGCTGGAAGGTTTGTTGCGCGGTGGTACGCTCAAGGTGCTCGCACTGTTTGATAAGCCGGATCCACTGGAAGGCCCCTTTTTTGAGGAAACATATTACGTGTCGCCCAGCCGGCATGATTCTAAGTGTCAGGCGAATATCACCGAAACCGTACAACTTGCATGTGCGGCTTACGGGCTCAGGGAAGGGCCGGTGCATGCTGAACTGCGGATTGCGAAGGGCCGTGTCTGGATTCTGGAAATAGCCGGGCGAACAATTGGTGGAGACTGCGCACGGTTGTTGAGTTACGGCACCCGTCAAACGCTCGAAGAGACCGTTTTGTCGCATGCACTGGGTTGGCCGGTAGCACTTGAAACACCCAAAGAGGGGCTGGGTGTATTAATGATCCCGATTCCCAAGGCAGGTATTCTTCGCCGCGTGGAAGGCATCTTGAATGCACGACAAGTGCCGTATATCGAGGAGATTGCAATCCACATCCGGGAAGGCAATGAACTGGTGCCGTTGCCGGAAGGTGCCAGTTACCTGGGGTTTATCTTTGCACGTGCACCGGATGCCAAACGTGCGGAGGAAGCCTTAAGGGCGGCGCACGATTGTTTGAATATCATTGTAGCGCCGCTATTCAAAGCTGTTGTTGAACGATCAGTTGCAGATTAATACCGTGTTATTTCTTGCCGCCGCCTGGTTGGAAGCCCGGGGGTAATTGGCCTTTATCGCCTTCCCCGAACAAAAATCCACGCATGTGTTCTTCAACCGCAACGATGGCGCGGGTGTCTGCGGTATTGATGCCGTTTTCGTTGATGATTGTCGTCAGGCGCTCAAGCCACTGACGCCAGCCTTCCTTGGAAACCGACATAAAAATACGCTCGCCCAGTTCACCGGGATAAGGCGGGGCATCCAGGCCTTCAGCACCATTGGTTTTGGTAACTACGCAATCAACCAAACGAGTCATAATGTTGTACCTGTTAAAACGGGTGCACGACTGCAAGAATGACGATAGCAATCAGGAAAAAAACCGGGACCTCATTGAACCATCGATACCAGACATGGCTATGTATGTTCCTGTTCTGTTTGAACAGCCACATAAGCCTGCCACACCAGATATGATAACCAATCAACGCGGCAACCAGAAACAATTTGGCATGAAGCCAACCTGCACCGGAAAACCAGCCGGCTGCAATACCTAGCCAGATACCAAAGATCGTTGTCAGGACGGCGCCCGGGGTCATGATGCCCCAAAAGAGCTTTCTTTCCATGATTTTAAAGCGGTTAATGCTCGCTTCGTCTTCTGCCATTGAATGATACACAAACAAGCGCGGCAGGTAGAACAAGCCGGCGAACCATGTAACCATGAAAATAATATGGAATGCTTTAACCCAAAGCATGGTTTAAGCCGCCGGCAGTGTGCGAAGTCGTCGTGACGGTATGGATTGAACCGTACTTGGTTCAGCCCGGTTGATCCGGCGGTGCCTTTAGTCCGGGATAAGTGTCGTGACGTTGCGGTTCGTGTTTATGCTGATTTTTCAGTCGTGCAACCCATGCGCCCAGTTTGCGGACAATGGTTTTGGCAGCAACCCAAAGTTTCGGTAACAACCAGATCATCAGCACGATAAAGATCGCCAACAGGCCTAAGAATACCAGCGGGTAATTCAGTGCCGTCCACAGTCCACCGATTACCAGTACATCTTCGCTCAGCGAGACCACAATATTACTGAACGGCTCGGGTGACGTGTTGATAAGCACGCGTGATCCTGCCTTGGCGAAATGCGTGCCAGCGGTAATGCTGCCACCGATCAGGAAGGCGGCAAATATAATGGCCGGGGATACATCACCCACCGCCGCGGCTGCCAGCGCTGCACCTGCCGGGATGCGGATGAAGGTATGGATCATGTCCCAACCACTGTCTACGCCGGGTGTTTTATCGGCAAAGAATTCGACGCTGTACATGAAGCCGGCCGCAATCATCACGATGGGATCGGCCAGGATTTCCAGATTGGGTGGCAGCGCTATGTACCCGTTATAGGCCATGAAGCCAAGCATGAAGACCGCTGCATACAGGCGAATGCCGCTGGCCCAGGCAATCCCCAGGGTGAGTGCGATCGTGGTTACGATGTCCATCGATGGTTCCATAATAAAATCAGTCGCTTATGAAGGGAGTTAGGGTTTAAGACAGATGATTGGGTGTGTTTGTTCAATGCCGTCAAGGACCCATGCTCCTTAAACCTTGGGGCCGAATCAGGATAAATCAAGCATTACCCGCCCCTTGCCCGGTTGAATCACGCGGGGCTGTAGCTTTGTTCGATTACTTCGCCTGTGATCAGGCCGGAGATGACACCCGGCAGTGCAAGCTGAAATGCTGCCACGTTGCATGGCCAGCTGTTTCAGGCGGCGGCGATAGTGATGTGCAGGGCCCGGTGTGCCGGTCATGTTAAACCGTTGCCACAAACATTCGGTTATTTAAGGTGGGTGTGTGTATGCCCTATGAACGCTAAACAATGCCATGCCAAAAGCAGTGAATCGTGCAGACACGGTATTGTGTGTGACATAAAGACGCATTACACGGCTGGCTTTGTCATAATGACAAGCCTTCGTAGACTGTAGCCGCACATGCAAGGATTATTGAAAGCAATGACACATGAGGTGCATGTTGGAATCGTTGGCGCGACGGGGTATACCGGCGCTGAACTCTTGCGGTTGTTAAGCGGGCACCCGAATGCCCGGTTACGCGTCATCACCTCGCGGGCCAAGGCGGGTCATGCCGTTGCTGATGTGTTTCCCAGCCTGCGCGGGCTGCTGGATCTTTCATTTGAAGATCCCGAACAGGCGTCGTTAGAAGGGTGTGACGTGGTGTTCTTTGCCACGCCGAACGGTACCGCCATGACCCTGGCGCCGCCATTGCTGGATAAAGGTATCAAGGTGATTGATCTGGCCGCGGACTTCAGGCTCAAGGATGCTGCGGTTTGGGAAAAGTGGTATGGCATGCCCCATGCCTGTCCTGATGTATTGGCCAAGGCGGTGTATGGGTTGCCGGAAGTCAACCGTGATGCGATCAAAAACGCACAGCTGGTGGCGAATCCGGGTTGTTACCCAACCGTGGTGCAGTTGGGGTTTCTGCCTTTAATCGAACAGGGCATGGTGGATGTAGACCGGTTGATCGCAGATGCCAAATCGGGCGTGAGTGGTGCCGGTAGAACACCTGCGGTGAACATTTTATTTGCCGAGGCTGCGGAAAACTTTAAAGCCTATGCTGTCTCAGGTCATCGGCACCACCCGGAAATTGTCCAGGGACTGAACCAGGTGAGTTCCTCGCCGGTAACGCTGACGTTCACGCCCCACCTCACACCCATGGTGCGTGGCATCCATGCCACCTTATATGCCACGTTGAACACACCCGATGTGGACGTGCAGTCGCTGTATGAACGGCGCTACGATTCGGAGCCGTTTGTTGATGTCATGGGGTTTGCGGCACACCCCGAAACGCGCAGTGTGCGCGGTGCCAACATTTGCCGAATGGCAGTGCACATCCCGTTAGGCGGTCAAACGGTGGTGGTATTGTCGGTCATCGACAACCTGGTCAAAGGTGCGGCAGGCCAGGCGGTACACAATCTTAATCTGATGTTTGGCCTTTCAGAGACCAGCGGACTTGAGGCACCGGCATTAGTTCCGTGAGTGTACGTTCGTGCCCCTAGTTATTAAATACCATGACCCGGTGCGTCAACGTCTGTGGTTGGCGTTTGCAATTCTCCTGATGCTCGGTAGTGCGTGGCTGCTGTTTGACTATGGCAGACAGCAAGCGGGTTTTGATAGCGCCATGGCAGCTGAGGAAATTGCAGCGTTAACTAAAACGGTGGATGAGCTAAGCGCCGGGAACCAGTTGTTGCGCGAACAGGTCGCCATACACAAGCGTGCAGTCCAGATTGAACTACAGGCAAAGACCGAACTCGTCCAGCACTTAAAGCAACTGCAGGATGACAAGGCGCGCCTGCGTGAAGACCTTGCCTTTTACCGCAAGATCGTCTCAACAGCGGCCGGATCCCCTGAACTCAAGATTCATAGCATGGAAATAAGCCGCCTGGGACAAGGCAGCGCCTATCATTTCAGGCTTGTCTTAACCCAGCTTGGGAAAAATGATTCACTCGCCGAAGGCAATGTAATGCTATTCTTTAATGGCCTGCAGGGTGGTGTTACACAGCGGCGCAATATATCGGAATTGATGCCCGGTGCAAAACAGAAAATACCATACCAGTTCAAGTTCTTTCAGAAACTGGATGGTGATTTCACTTTACCCGAAGGATTTACACCACGCAGTTTGGTGGTACGCGTGATACCCAAGGGAAAGGGCAGGGCAATGCCGAAAGAGCTATCACGCAAATATATTTGGTCAGATTTGGTTCGCAAAGGAGACATGTAACATGACGGTTAGGAATTTCAAGAAATCCAGGTCGCCTGATATTCATACCCTGATCAGCGAACACACCCAGGTACAGGGCGACGTGCATTTCCATGGCGGCCTGCATGTGGATGGCGCCATCAAGGGGAATGTCATTGCAGACGATTCAACCGGTTCTGTGCTCACCTTGAGCGAGCAGGGCACCATTGAAGGTGAGGTCCGCGTCCCGCATATCATCCTGAACGGCACCGTCATCGGCGATGTGTATGCCACCGAGCGGGTGGAAATGGCCAACAAGGCCCGGGTGAACGGCAACGTCTACTACAATCTGATCGAGATGGCGATCGGTGCCGAGATCAACGGCAATCTGGTCCACGAGGCCGCCGAGGAAGCGGTACTGGCCCTGCCGCGGGTTGAGGACGGCCAACCGGCCGAGCGGCGGCAAAAGGCCGCCTCTAATTCTTGACTGTTTTACTAGGTTAATGCTACTGTTTTGAAGTATATGGACCGTTGTTGGGTCCCGTTCAGGAGGTTTATCCCCATGCTACCCGTTGAAATCGGATTACCGAAGCGATCGCTTTCTTTGACGCAAGGCGCGGTCAACAAGCTCAAGGCCATGATCAGCCAGGAGAACAAGCCGGATCTCAAGCTGCGCGTGTATATCACCGGCGGCGGATGTTCCGGTTTTCAGTATGGGTTCGAGTTTGAACAGCAAACCGGGCCGAACGATACCGAGATCGTGGTCGATGACGTGACCGTAGTGGTCGATGAAGCAAGCCTGCCGTTGTTATCCGGTGCCGAAGTGGATTACCAGGACGATCTCACCGGATCCCGGTTCGTGGTCAATAATCCCAATGCAACAGCGACCTGCGGTTGCGGTTCCTCGTTCTCGGTTTAATCCACACACGCCCGGCCTCATTCGCGTTCAGGCAGTATAGATACCCCCCAGAACAACCGGTCGTGTTGCCCCGGTCACGGAAGGCAGGTTCCCAGGCTTGCTGCATACGGTTTGCCGGGCCAGCCAGGCAAAGGCAGACGCTTCCACCCATTGCGGATCAATACCGATGCTGGCCGTGCTTTCGATGGGTAAGGTCATGAATGCACGTTTTAATTGCCCCATGAGCGCGGTATTTTTTGCGCCACCACCACAGATCAGCACGCGTTTCGTATCCGGCGCATATTGATCGACACCGGCCTTGATCGCCTGCGCGGTGAGTGCGCATAGCGTGGCCTGTACGTTGGCGGGGTCAGTGGTTCTCTCGCCCAGCATGGTCTTGATCCATTCGAGATTAAACAGTTCGCGGCCGGTGCTCTTGGGCGGCGGTTTCTTAAAATAGGGTTCGGTCATGAACTGGCGCAGTAATGATGCGCCGGCCTGGCCCGTCGCCGCCCACTGGCCGTCTTCATCGTAGGGTGTGTTTAAGTGTTCGGTTGCCCAGCAATCCATCAACACGTTGCCGGGACCGGTATCAAACCCCATCACAGGCAATGATGCGTTGGCTGGCAGGATGGTCAGGTTGGCAATACCGCCGATGTTGGCGATTACGCGGGGTTCATCCGTACTGAAAAAAGCGGCATGAAAGGCGGGTACAAGTGGTGCGCCCTCGCCGCCGGCCGCGATATCGCGGCGCCTGAAATCGGCCACAGTAACGATGCCGGTCTCATGGGCAATGGTATTGGGGTCACCCAGTTGCACGCTAAATGGCGGGTTGGCCGTGGGTTCGTGGCGCACGGTTTGGCCGTGGCTGCCAATTGCCCGGATGCTGGTTTGATCGACCTGTGCTTTTTGCAGCAGTTCCCTAACGGCGGTTGCGTACAAAAGGCCGAGTTCGCGGTCAAGCCGGGCGATCTCATCGAGCGAGTCCGTGGTGCCGTTGGCGGCCGCTAAAATTCGATCGCGTACGGATTGTTCGAAAGGCGTGCTGTGATGCGCCTTGATGGCCAGTTGGTCGTTCGAGAAGTCAACCACAACTGCATCGATGGCATCGATGCTGGTACCTGACATTAATCCGATGTAAAGCTCAGACATTTCTCATACCGCAATGTCTTGTGTGGGGATAGGTTACTCGGTGTTGAATGCGACCGAGTAACGAGCGATCAAATCGAGTTGATTATTGAGCGGTGCGGCATGTGCCAGATATGCCTTGCGGTATTTCCTGGCAATGGATTTTGCTTTTGGCAGTTTGACGGTGAGCGGGTTTCGTTGTCTGCCACGCACACGGAATTCATAATGCAGGTGCGGGCCTGTCGCAAGACCCGTTTTGCCTACATAACCGATGGTGTCCCCTTGCTTGACGCGTTTGCCTTTGCGTGCACCTTTACGATACCCGCTCATGTGCGCATACAATGTTGAATATCCGTTGGCATGGTTAATGATTACCGTTTTACCGTAACCACCTTTTCTGCCTTTGAAACGGATAACGCCATCACCTGTGGTGCGTACGGGTGTTCCTGTTCGTGCGGCATAGTCCACACCTTTATGCGCGCGAATACGATTTAATACCGGATGTTTGCGGCGCAGGTTGTAACGGGAACTGATTCGGGAAAACTTAACCGGTGTGCGAAGGAATGATTTCCGCATGCTTTTACCTTCCGGGCTGTAGTAGTCCTGATAACCATTGGCATCGGCAAACCGGATTGCACGATAGGTTTTGCCCTTGTTTACAAATTCAGCCGCTATGATTGCGCCGTCCGTAATTTTTTCATCACCCTGATAATGTTCTTCAAAAATCACCGAGAAACGATCACCGGACCGAAGGTCCAGTGCAAAGTCGATATCCCAGCCGAAGATATCCACCATGGCCATGATCAGACGATCAGATAACCCGGCCTTACCACCATCGAGAAATAAGGAATTTTTAATCGTACCCGTTGCATAGGCCACACGTGATTCCAGTTCATGTGCAATGTTGGTGGCTTTGAACCCATTTTCAGTGCGCACAACGTCGAGTGTGCGTGTGGGCCCTGGCAAATATTGCAATGCCCTAAGCTCGCCCTTGTTGCCGGACCAAAAGCGCAGTGTGTCACCCGGACGGATTCGATTCAGTGCGGTGGTTTTCTTGCCCAGCTGCATGATGGCGTGTAAATCTTTAGCACTGTACCCTTGCTGCCTGAAAATATTAGCCAGGTTGTCACCGCGTTTGACACGATATTCTTGCAAGGCCTCGCGGTCAGATGGCCGGGCATCAGCCGTGCGTTCGTTGTGTGTTACCTTTAAACGATCATACGGCAGGGGAAGGTTGATGGTGACTAAATGGCCGGCCGGGTCAGCACGCATCTGTTTGGCGCGGCGTGCCGAGGCATCATCCGGTACGATGGCTGCGGTAACCGTGATGATGCCTACCGCTGTGGCCAATACGGTGATGTGCCACAGCCGTTTGGGTAAACGTGGCATGTTAATGTTTTTGGTTAATTGGTGTTTATAATCCAAGGTGTTTTCTATGTTTTTTGTTGGTAAAAGACTAGCCCAAGCCGTCAGAACGGTCAATAAGTGTAACCCGTCATGATACCGAGGCCCTAATGAGCGATCTGCTCGCAGACATCATGCGTGGCGTAGAAGAAGTCCTGGTTCACGATGAACTGGCGGACAAGCTGGCATCGGGCAGGCCTTTGCGTGTCAAGGCCGGTTTTGACCCAACCGCACCGGATCTGCATCTTGGTCATACCGTGTTATTGAACAAGATGCGCCAGTTCCAGGACCTGGGCCATGACGTGCTGTTCTTGATTGGGGACTTTACCGGCATGATCGGCGACCCAACGGGTAAAAATGTTACCCGTCAGCCACTCACACTGGATGAGGTGCAGGAAAATGCCAGGACCTACCAGGAACAGGTCTTCAAGGTACTTGATCCTCAGAAGACCCAGGTGTGTTTCAATTCCCAGTGGATGAACGGTATGGATGCGGCCGATCTGGTGCGTTTGGCTGCGAGGCATACAGTGGCGCGCATGCTGGAACGGGATGATTTTTCCAGGCGCTATCGTAGCGGCCAGCCGATCTCGATTCATGAGTTCTTGTATCCATTAATACAGGGCTATGACTCGGTTGCGCTCAAGGCCGATATCGAGTTGGGTGGCACGGACCAGAAATTTAACCTGCTGGTGGGGCGTCAGTTGCAGGCCTCGTATGACCAAAAGCCCCAGGTGGTCATGACGCTGCCGATTCTCGAAGGCCTGGATGGTGTGCAGAAGATGTCCAAGTCCTTGGGGAATTACATCGGGATCAACGAACCACCGTCCGAGATGTTCGGCAAGCTGATGTCGATCTCCGATGAGCTGATGTGGCGCTATTTCGAATTGCTAAGCTTTAAGTCGATACCCGATATCGAAGCATTGAAGGAGCAGGTGGCGGAAGGCACTAACCCGCGCGACATCAAGTTCGGGTTATGCGAAGAGATCGTGACCCGGTTTCATGGCTCTGCGGCGGCAAAAAAAGCACACGACGAGT
>BTQO01000025.1:0-10910 GCA_036985915.1 Gammaproteobacteria bacterium
TGGCGGCTACCCAGGCTACGGCGGCGGCTACCCAGGCTATGGCGGTTATCCAGGTGGCGGCATGATGCCCTATGGTATGCCGATGCGTGGTGGGTACCCCTATGCACCCGCGGCACCGGCGGTACCGGCCAAGTAACGCACAACAACACATCCGGGACTCCAAAACAGGAGTTCATCCAGGGCGCTTTTTAAGCGCCCTTTTTTATGGTGCAAGCTGTTGATGAATTTTTCATGCGTCATAAAAAAAGCCCGCGCTGTTGTTTAAACAGCGCGGGCTTTTAATCAGGCGGTAGCGTCAGGCTGCTTGATCGTTGTTTAAGTGCTGATCGAACAACTTGGTTTGCAGGTCACGTATTGCCGCCCGGCGTTCACGCATTTCGCGCAGCAAGTTAGCACGACGTTGATAAATCTCATCGAGGAATGCCTTTCGTCGTGCGATGTTGTCCGTCACGATACTGACTGATCGATTGTTCAGGCTGGCATAGGAGCGTTCGACCCGGTCCATGTAATCTTCAAAGGCTTTCATCTGCCGTTCGGCCTGTGCTTCGATGAATTGGCGCTGAGATTCTGCGGCTTCTTCGAACCTTAGTTGCCAAGCAGCCAGCGCAGCCTGATGTGCGGCGGCCGTGCGCCGGAAATAATCCCGTTCCGCTTCAATGAGTTCGAATGGATGCCGCATCATGATGGGCGCTGCCATCGGGTTACGGCTTTGCACTTTTGCACCACGGGGTATGGCAACGCCCGGCGTTTGTGCTGAAGCTGCGACCTGATCGTTCTCGTCGTCTATAAGACCGGGCGCGTTGCGCAGAAAAAACACGCCGCTGGTGACGGAGATGATCAGCAATATTGCAACGCCGTATCCAATAATCGCCGCCTTGCTCATGCCGGGGGCTGTGGATGCAGGGCGGGTCGATTGTGCGTCTGTGGTTGCGGTCTTAT
This sequence comes from Gammaproteobacteria bacterium, assembly GCA_036985915.1. GTDB lineage: Bacteria > Pseudomonadota > Gammaproteobacteria > JAJDYQ01 > JAJDYQ01 > BTQO01. The sequence goes on from BTQO01000025.1 coordinate 940, forward strand.
CTGGGGTGTTGGTGTTTTTCGTAGCGGGCTTGGTAGATTTCGCCGTCTTGCTGCTGGCCGTTTTTGGCTTGGCAGCCGCTTTGTCTTGTGTACGTTTGGAAGTGTTTGTGGTCGACATGTTCAATCTCCGGGCGAGGTTGCTCTTGGTACGTTAGCTAGGATAATAAAAAAGCAGTATATTATTATATACTAATATAAGTCAAGTTCTTCAGATCCCGCTAATATTGCCGCGGCACCGGCCAAGCCGGATGCTGTTCGGGCCATGCAATCTGAAGGACGGCGTATCGTGACGGTCGGTGATGGTGTAGATGATGACCGGTTGTTGGCTGCCGCCGGTGCTACGCTGGCTGTGGCTGATGGTGCCCTGTTGGTGGGCACCTTGGCTGATCTGATTGTACTGTCAGACCGGGTCGTGAATCAGGGTGTAGCACTTGTACCGAGCAGCGCACGTTGCGCATCATCAGGCAGAATTTATCTTAGGCACTGTTGTATAACGTCGTGGCCATACCGTTTGCGGTTCTGGGTATGGTTGCACCCCGGGTGGCGGTACTTGGGATGTCAGCGGGTTCTTTGCAGGTGGTGTTAAACGTACCCGGGCTGCATCGCCTGCCTGTTGATACCTAGCAACCCCAGGTCGTGCAATTGCCCATCGCTGCAATCATGTTATCGATACCCATCTGTCGCGCCATGCGATTGGTTAGGTACCGGTAATTTTGCACTGCACTTAGACCATTGGCAGAAACATCATAGATTCGCCACCCCTGCCGGGTGTTAAACAGCTTGAATTCAAGATTAACCGGGTAGCGGTCTGGCCGGATCACGCGAATACGCAAACTAACATCGCCACCATGTAGTTCCCCGCGGATTGGCAGGTATTGTACCGTGCCGCCCTGGTAGCCTGCGAGGTTTTGGGCCATGGATGCAAAAAATGCGTTTCTAAGCGCATTTTTAAACGCGATACGCTGTTGTTGATTCATCCAGCGCGCATTGCGCCCCGAAGACAGATACGCCATGTACCCAAAATCAAAATAGGGGGCGAGTTCCCGCCCGAGAAATTCCATTACCTGACGCGGATTCCTGTTCTCGCTGTAATTAAGGAAGGTACGCAGTTTATCGACACCTTCACGTAGTATGTTTGAAGGATGTGTTGTATTGGCCGGTGGTACACCGTACCAGATCGGCGCCTGCATGGTCTGTGCAAGCACTGCCTGTGTTGCCAACAGTGCAAATAATAAAGCGGTAATCGTTGTGAACAGACGTGATGACATGATGATGACCTCTGATCCGTGCTGCACTCGTGATGTTAGCGCAATTTTACGTTACCCCGACCGGTAATGACAGGGGCCTGTCGATGAACGTATTTGTATATGCCTACGTATTAACTTGTATGCATGATTTGCCGCGGTCTGGTTCATCGTGGGCGCAGGCTTTACATTCGAACAACGGAAGTGCACACCTTGATTATCCCATTCGGTGTTGTTGTGTCTGGTCTTGCAATCTGGTTTTTTCTGGTCAGTCAGAAGCGGGCAGTACGATGATCTTAAAGGACCTGCCTGGCGTATCTGATGGGTGACGATCACAACGTTTTAGCGGATAGACATCCGGCTAACCTGTCAGAGGATAACCACCCGTTATAAAAAAGGCCTCCGGATGGAGGCCTTTGACGGTTAACCTGTGTGCCTTGATCAAGCCTTAAGTACACCGCGTAATTTCTTTAAGGCATTGGCCTCAAGTTGCCGTACACGTTCCGCCGAGATGGCATACTTGTCGGCCAGTTTATGCAGCGTAGCCTTGTCCTCGGCCAGGAACCGGCGTTCGAGGATATCGCGGCTGCGTTCATCGAGATCATTCAGGGCTGTATACAGGCGATCGTTATTCCAGCCATGCCAGTCCTCTGATTCAGCATGCGAGGCAGGATCGACATTGCTGCCTTCCAGATATTGCGCGGGCGCCAGTTTTTTACCGCTATCTTCCTTGTCATTGATACTCGGGCCATCGAATGAGGCATCCTGGGCGCTCAGACGTTTCTCCATTTCCATGACCTCTTCGGGTTTGACGCCGAGGTCATTCGCCATGGCATTGACCTCATCCAGGTTGAGCCAGCCAAGCCGTTTTTTGGAACTGCGCAGGTTAAAGAACAACTTGCGTTGCGCCTTGGTGGTGGCCACTTTTACGATACGCCAGTTGCGCAGAATGAATTCATGCATCTCAGCGCGTATCCAGTGCACCGCGAAGGACACCAGCCGCACACCGATTTCGGGGTCAAAGCGCTTGATGGCCTTCATCAGGCCGATATTGCCTTCCTGAATCAGGTCACCTAAGGCCAGGCCGTAGCCGCTATAGCCACGCGCGACATGGACCACGAAGCGCAGGTGTGCAAGCACCAGCTGCCGGGCAGCGCCTAGGTCCTCATGCTCGATATAGCGCACGGCCAAGGCGTATTCCTGGTCCCTCGTCAGTATTGGTATGCTGCTTACGGTCTGCACGTAGGCGCCCACGCTGCCGATCGCGGAGGGCAGTGCGGGTGTAATTACCTTTGAAATCAAGTTGTTAGACATATCTGACCTCGATATTAATCTCTAATAAATAGTTTAGCACTCCCGGCATTAGAGTGCTAATGTCCGGCAAACGTTCCGGACCTAGCCGGGTTCGATATCACTGATGTGGCGGGCGACTGCAAGCCATGCTCCGCTTAAGCCCAATAGGGCACCACAACCGATGACGAGGATAATCGTCATTGGATCCAGGGTATGTACTGTAAAGCTGCTGCCGTACAGGTCGACCAGCCGGCCGGCTGGTTCCTGCAATAACCACAGGCCTGCATTGACCAACAGCGAGGCCAGAATACCGCCGAGCATGCCAAACCACAGGCCTTCATACAGGAAGGGCCGCCGAATAAAGCTGTCCGTTGCACCGATCAGCTTGATGATTTTGATTTCGTCGCGGCGATTTTCGATTTCCAGCCGGATGGTATTGCCTATGATGAGTAATACGGCAATTGCGAGCAAACCGCCGACCACCAGGACACCGCGTTGCGCGATCTGCATGATGGCATACAAACGTTCGACCCATTTGAGATCAAGCACAACCTGGTCAATCGCATCGTGCTGTTTGAGCTCATCGGCTAATGCGGCTACCTTGACCGGATCATCCTGACCGGGTGCCATGCGTATCAGTAGCGCGGCCGGAAGCGGATTGGCATCCAATGCGTCCAATGCAACACCAAACCCGGACAGGTCACGGAATTCCTCAAGTCCCTGCTCAGGTGTAACCAACTCCAGGGAAGCCACGCGTGGATCGTTTTGCCACTGTTGGGCCAGGGCTGTTGCCTGTTCGGCCGGCAGGCCCTGTTTTAGAAAGGCGCTGATTTGTGCTGCACCACGCCAGCCAGCGGTGAGTTGGTGTGCATTTTGCAAACCAACAAACAAACTTGCAGGCATTGCCAACGCAATGCCAATGACGCCTGCCGTCAACAGGCTCGACATGGGCGACCTGGACAACCGCCCAAGGCTTGCAAAGAATGTCTGTGCGTGGTGATACACCCAGCCACGCATTAGTGCTGCGAGCCCCGGCCTTGTGTGACTGGCTTGCGCTGTCTTTTTCTCCTTGGCTTTGGTTGTGTTCACGGGCGAACTACACTGTTTGGACGAGTTGACCTTCATTCAGGCGCAACGTGCGTTTATTCAGCATGCGGATCAGTGCCAGGTCATGTGAAACGATCAGTACCGTGACGCCAAGCTGGTGAAACAGTTCAAATAGCTGCATGATCTCGACAGCGAGTTCAGGATCAAGATTCCCGGTCGGTTCATCGGCAAGCAGTATCTCAGGCCGGTTGACCACGGCCCGGGCAATGCCAACCCGCTGTTGTTCACCGGTTGAAAGGGTGATGGGTTGCCTGTTTTCCTTACCCGACAGGCCAACCTTGTCGAGTGCGGCACGTACACGACGCTTGATGTCAGTGTGACGCATACCAAGTATCACCAGCGGCAATGCAACGTTATCAAATACCGTGCGATCAAAGAGCAGTTGATTATCCTGAAACACCACACCGATGCGGCGGCGAATATAGGATATGCGTTGCCGGCTGATGCGGTTCAGATTGATCCCCTTGAACAACACCTGACCGGACGTGGCCTGTTCTATGACCGGGATCAGTTTAAGCAAGGTGCTTTTCCCGGCACCTGAATGTCCGGTAAGAAAGGCCATCTCTCCGGGATCCAGGTGAAAACTGACCTGTTTTAACGCCTCGTATCCGGTTGGATAGCGCTTACTGACATTATCGAACGTTAACATTGGGCGGTTGTGCGAAAGTACGGTTAGGTCCGGTCTTCCAGTAATGCGTCAATAAAGTCATCAGCATCAAACTCCCTGAGGTCATCTGCATTCTCACCGACACCAATATAACGCACTGGAATACCAAATCGATCAGCAATAGCGAACAACAAACCACCTTTGGCCGTGCCATCGAGCTTGGTTAACACCAGGCCCGTGATACCAATCACCGAGTTGAAGGTTTCCAGTTGGGATAAAGCGTTTTGTCCTGTGCAGGCATCCAGTACCATGAGGACTTCATGCGGTGCATCAGGATCCTGGCGGGTCAGTACACGTTTAATCTTTCTTAATTCCTCCATGAGGTGTTCCTTGTTATGGAGTCTGCCTGCGGTGTCTGCCAGAAGTACATCAATCGCACGTGATTTTGCAGATGTGTGGGCGTCGAAGATGACCGATGCCGAGTCCGCCCCCTGTGTCTGCGCAATGACAGGCACATCGTGGCGATTGCCCCATACCTGTAATTGTTCAATCGCTGCTGCGCGAAACGTATCGCCGGCTGCAAGCATGACTTTCAGTCCACGGTTCTTGTGCAACTGTGTCAGTTTTGCAATGGTTGTGGTTTTACCCGCCCCGTTTACACCGATAACCAGGATCACGAATGGTTTTTGGGCGCTGGATACATCAAGCCGCACGGCTGAAGGTCTAAGTATGTGGGCCAGTTCTTTACGTAGAGCATCAATCAGGGCCGGCGTGTCCGTGAACTTTTGTTTCTTGAGTTGATCTATGATGCGTGTGGTCACAGTAATGCCGACATCACTCATTAAAAGACGGTCTTCGAGGGTCTCCAGGGTGGATTCATCAATGCCTGTGGGACGAACGAGGCCGGCAAGACCGTCAGTCAGGCCGTGGCGGGTTTTGGCAAGTCCGGCACGCAGTCTTGAAAACCAATGGTCTTTGGTGTCTTTCTTGCCAGCGGCAGCCTGTTGTTCTGAGGCGGTCACTTGATGGTTTTAATGGGTGTGAATACTCAAGGTACGTTATGCTATCACCCTCGTGGCGCCAACAGAATGCTGTAGACAACTTTCCCGCGTTGATTTACGGAAACTCTGATTTATTCAGAGTTTCCGCGGTACAAGGATGTGCCGCCAAAATAGATCCCTACAGGGGATTGATTTTGTGAGGAAAACGGAAACTTGTTTTCGTTTTCCGTGTGCTGATAATTACAGGATGTAATTATTCAGGGCTTCTTTTAAGTGTTTTTTTATTCAGGACATAAGGACATGAACGTTGTTACGACAATCAATCGATACATGCAGATTGCGTTCCTGGCTGGCTTGGGTTTGATGCTGCTGCCAGCGATATCGTTTGGCGCAGTGAGTGAATACATGCTGGATAACGGGCTAAAGGTGCTGGTAAAACCCGATCGCCGTGCACCCGTGGTTGTATCGCAGATCTGGTACAAGGTGGGATCCAGTTACGAGTACGAAGGTATTACAGGCCTGTCACATATGCTTGAGCACATGTTGTTTAGAGGCACTAAAAAAATACCAAGCGGTGAGTTTTCCAAGATCATCTCTGCCAATGGCGGCCGTGAAAACGCATTTACCGGTGGTGACTATACGGCCTATTTCCAAAGACTGGAAAAAAGCCGCCTGGCCGTGAGTTTTGAACTGGAGGCCGATCGCATGATGGGTGCCTTGATACCGAAAGATGAATTTTTGAAGGAGCGGGATGTCGTTGCCGAGGAACGCCGTCTTCGTACCGAGGACAAGCCCCAGTCATTGACCTACGAACAGTTCAGGGCAGCCGCCTTTGTGAGTTCGCCTTACCATCACTCCGTTATTGGCTGGATGGGCGATATTCTGAATTACACGCGCGATGATGCCATGCGTTGGTATAAACGCTGGTATACACCGAATAATGCAACATTGGTGGTTGTTGGGGACATCGAGCCTGGTGAAGTACTTTCATTGGCCAAGAAGTTTTACGGGCCGTTGAAACCCGGCGAGGTCGTTCCACCCAAGCCGCGCCCGGAGGTGGTGCAGAAGGGTGAGCGCAGGGTGGAACTCAAGTTGCCGGCCAAGTTGCCTTACGTGCTGATGGGCTACAAGGTGCCGTCACTGAACACGGCCAAGGATGACAAAGAGGTGTATGCGCTGGAAGTGCTTACCTGGATACTCGATGGCGGTGATTCTGCACGCTTTTCCCGGGAACTGATTCGTGGCAGGCAGATTGCAGCAACCACATCGGTTAGTTATGACTATGTCGATCGCTTGGAGACGTTGTTGACTGTAGCTGCGATCCCGGCAACCGGTACAAATCTGGAAGAAATGGAGCAGGCACTGCGTGACCAGATCAAACGTTTGCGAGAAAAGCCGGTTAGTGAAGCCGAACTCAAACGCGTCAAAACACAGATTGTAACGAGGGAAATATTCAGTCGTGATTCTGTTTTTTATCAGGCAATGCAACTTGGGCGGTGGGAGACGACCGGTATTGGCTGGCAGTCATCGGAATTATTTGTTGATCATATCAAAAAGGTAACCGCGCAGAAGATCATGGAGGTGGCTAGAAAGTATCTCGGTGACGATCAATTGACTGTAGCTCTGCTCAAGCCGCAACCAATCAAGGCCAAGCGAAGCACCGCTACGCGCAGCACGCAACGGGTAAGACACTGATGATGAGGCAAACACATCTGTTGCAGCGTTTAACGGTTTCGTTATTACTCGTTCTTCTAGCCTGGACGGATGTTGCCCTGTCTGACATCAAGATCCAGAATTGGCATACACGAAATGGTGCGAGAGTATATTTTGTGCCCGCACCCGAACTGCCTTTAGTTGATGTACGCGTGATTTTTGATGCCGGTGGCGCAAGAGATGGTAATAAACCAGGCCTCGCCAGACTGACAAATAGCCTGCTGACAGAAGGGGCCGGTAAACTTTCAGCAGACCAGATTGCTGAACGCCTGGATCGTGTTGGTGCGCAAATTAACGCCGGTTCATTACGTGATATGGCATGGGTAGCGGTACGTACGCTGACGGATGAATTACCCATGCGCGAGACTATTGGCACATTATCGTTGATCTTAGGTGAACCAAGCTTTAATAAGAAGGCGTTTAACCGGCAACAAAAACAAATGCTGATATCACTGGATGCCGAAGAACAGTCACCAAGCGACATCGCAGACAGGGCCTATTTCGAGGCAGTGTACGGCAAGCATCCCTATGCTTCATCACCTGCGGGAACACGTGAAAGCCTGAAGTCGATCAAGCGCAAGGATGTGATCGAATTCCACAAGCGTTATTACGTTGCCAAAAATGCGGTGATCGCCATTACCGGCGATATGACGCGATTGGGTGCAGAGGCCATGGCTGAAGTCATTATCTCTTCGATGCGCAAGGGCTCAGTTGCAGCACCGCTGCCACCTGTAAAGCCGCTTGAAAAAGCAGTTACCAGGCATATCGAGTATCCTTCGACACAAACACATATTTCTATTGGACAACCGGGTGTTACACGGAATGATCCGGATTACTTCCCGCTTTACGTCGGTAACCACACACTCGGTGGCAGTGGGCTGGTATCGCGCCTGATGGAAGAGGTGCGTGAAAAACGGGGTTATTCATACAGTGTGTATAGTTATTTCTCGCCCATGCGAGCGCAGGGCCCATTTGAACTTGGACTGCAATCGCGTAACGATAAGGCACAAGAAGCGAGACGTGTTGCCATGGAGACGCTTAACAAGTTCATCAATCAAGGTATCAGCGATGAGGAGCTTGAGGCATCGAAGAAAAATATTACGGGCGGGTTCGCACTTCGTCTCGACAGTAATAAAAAGATTGTTCAGCAAATTGCCGCAATCGGTTTTTACGGGTTGCCGCTGGACTACCTCAATACTTTTAAGGACAAGGTCAATCGCGTAACAAAAAAGGATGTTCAGGAAGCCTTTAAAAGAAGGCTTGATTCCAGCAAGATGGTTACTATCATGGTTGGGCCGAAAGACATCAAACAAAAGGCGGTAACCGGCAACAAAGCGAAAAACATGAGCAAGCAGCACTGACAATCGTCTCAGCCACTTGGTTTTATGGGGGGATTAGCGATGGCTACGAAGGATAACCGTTTTCGGATCATTGCCGGACACTGGCGTGGTCAAAAACTGGCCTTTCCTGATGTGGATGGTCTCAGGCCAACACCTGACCGTGTCCGTGAGACCCTGTTTAACTGGCTGGCGCCGACCATCGATGGTGCACATTGTCTTGATCTGTTCGCCGGGAGTGGCGCCCTTGGAATCGAAGCACTTTCACGTGGTGCATCGAAGGTGACGTTTGTTGAGAACAACTCAACCGCAGCTACAGTAATAAAGGAAAACCTGCATCAGTTGACACAGGAACAGACTGATGTGATCCGGCGTGATGTTATTGAATTTTTGAGTGGCCCTTCAGAACGTTACAATATAGTCTTCCTGGATCCACCCTATCATGGTAATTTAATCAACAAGTGCTGCTACCTGCTGGAAATGCATAGCTGGCTGCATCCCGGCGCACACATTTACCTGGAAACGGAAATTGGCATGGCGCTTGATGGTTTGCCGGAAAACTGGTCGGTGCTCAAGACCAAACGTGCGGGACAGGTAAGTTATCACTTGGTAGTTAAACATTAAGCAACTGGAGCGGTAACAACTATGCCATCAACCGTTGTTTATCCGGGTACGTTTGATCCCATTACGCACGGTCATGCAGATCTGGTGGAGCGTGCCCTGCGCCTGTTTGATCGGGTAATCGTGGCCGTTGCTGCTGGTAACGGCAAGAGCACCGCTTTTAGCCTGGATGAGCGCATTGTCCTGGCCAAGTCTGCATTGGGTCATTTAGAAGGGGTAGAGGTAAGAGGGTTCGACGGATTACTGGTTGATTTCTCAAGGTCTGTTTCAGCCCAGGCCATCTTGCGCGGACTGCGCGCAGTATCGGATTTTGAATACGAGTTCCAGCTAGCCAGTATGAACCGGCGCTTAAATGACACCATTGAAACTATTTTCTTAACGCCAGCCGAGCAATATGCATTCATTTCCTCGTCGCTGGTTCGTGAGGTTGCATCTCTTGGTGGTGATATATCGGCATTTGTACATCCGGATGTTGGCAAAGCGCTAAGGAAACTCTGAATAATTCCATCCAGGAATTATCAGCGCACGGAAAACGAAAACAAGTTTCCGTTTTCCTCACAAAATCAATCCCCTGCGGGGATCGATTTTGGCGGACAGTCGCTCCCGGCATCCTCGATTCTGGCTCCTGCTTCATTCTATCTCCTCCATCCATGGAGTCGTGCCTCTCGCGACACTTGTACATCCGTGTACATCGTCCTGGTACCGCGGAAACTTAAGAATAAATCAGAGTTTCCCTAACTAAGATATCAATAGATTGAGGCAAAAATAATGGCATTGATGATCACGGATGAGTGCATCAATTGCGATGTCTGTGAGCCCGAGTGTCCCAACGAAGCGATCTCGATGGGCGAAGTAATTTACGTGATCGATCCCGAGAAATGCACCGAGTGTGTCGGTCACTACGATGAACCCCAATGTATTCAAGTCTGTCCGGTTCTTTGTATCCCGAAAGATCCTGAGCATGAAGAAACAGCAGAGGCCTTGCAGCAGAAATACCTGCGTCTGACAGGAAAAGTCTGATGTGGGTACGACCTGTCAGAGCGCATGC
>BTQO01000026.1:0-10770 GCA_036985915.1 Gammaproteobacteria bacterium
CGTGTTGATGCGCGTGGTGGATATCGAACATCTTGAAATATCGGCCCAGGTGCCAGCCGATCTGGTGGCTGGACTCATCGCCTCGGATACTCGTTGGTTGACGTTTCAAAAGCAACGCTATCCGGTGACTTTACGCAGCGTGTCACCGGTGATCGAGCCGCGAGAGCGAAGCCAGGAAGTACGGTTGTTATTCAGCGCAACTACAGCGCCGGTCGGTGCAGCGGGCAGGTTGCGCTGGCAAAGTAATAACGCGCATTTATCATCCGAGCTTTTGGTGGAACGAAATGGGCGCTTCGGTGTGTTTACGGTTGAGGCAGGTCATGCCCGGTTTGTACCCGTGCCTGATGTGCAGCCGGGCCGGCCGTTTAGAGCCCGGTTATCACCGCAATCAAGGTTGATCATCGATGGCCGGTATGGTGTCAAGGATGCCGATTCGATTCGTGAAGTCAACTAGCCAATTCGTAGTCATACAGGTATTTACCCGTATTGTGTCTCAACGCACACGTTTGAACTAAAGCCTGTCATGCTGGAGCGTCTGCTCGAAAACCATGTCCTGGCAAACTTGACCTTTGCGCTGGTGATTGTCATGGGCATCGCTTCATACAGCATGATGCCGCGTGCCAAGGACCCGGAGATCAACTTTAACTGGATTCAGATCCTGACGTTTCTGCCCGGTGCGACCGCGGAGGATATTGAAAAAAAGGTCACCGATCCATTGGAAGAGGAAGTACGCAAAGTAGCCGACATCAAGTTCGTGACCAGTTCCAGCCGTGAGAACGTATCCAGCATGTTGATCCGGTTTGAAGATTTAGATGAGCGAACATTCGACAAGCGATTGAATGATCTGCGGCGTAAGCTGCGCAACAAGGCGGATACCGATCTGCCGCCTGAGTCCGAGACACCCATTGTCATTGAAGTGACAACTGCGAACGCGTTGCCAACCGCAACGCTGGTGATTACCAGCCCGGGCGATGATGACAATCTGCGCAAACATGCGCGCAATGTCGAAAAGGATCTCGAGCGAATCGGGGGTGTTGATAACGTGATCGCCATAGGCCGCGCCGACCCTGAGTTGCATGTGTATTTTTATCCCGAACGGTTAACACAACTGGGTATTCACGCCGGCAACATTGCCGACACCGTTGCGGCGTGGTTTAAGGATGTCGCCGCGGGTTCGCTGATTATCGAAGACCAGATGTGGATGTTGCGCGTGGAAGGTGCGAGCGAAGACCTATCCTACCTTGCCAGTTTGCCCGTGATGGCCGCCCGTGGTGAAGTCCGGCTTGGTGATATTGCTGATATCAAGCGCGGCAATGAAGATCCAACAGAGCTGGTGCAATATCAGGGACAACCGGCCGTGATGTTATGGGTGCTAAAAAAGGCCAATGCCAATGTATTGGATCTTCTTGAACGGGTTAATGACTACATCGAGCAGCGTAACGCGACCGCCACCAGGACGGGTGTGCGGCTGGCGGTGGTCGATGACCAGACCGAACAAACACGCAACGCCATCTCGGTGATGCAGACCAATGCATTACTGGGCTTAGGTTTTGTGTTATTGATTACCTGGTTTTTTCTTGGTTCACGGATTGCCATCCTGACCAGTATCGGTATTCCATTCACGTTGGCAGGCACGTTCTGGTTGCTAAGTTCCATTGGGCAAACGGTTAACAATTCTGTATTGCTTGGTGTTGTGATCAGTCTCGGCATGCTGGTGGATGATGCGGTGGTTGTGGTCGAGTCAGCATTTTCACGGCTGCGCCAGGGCATGGCCGCAACACAGGCGATGGTCGATTCGCTACGCGAAATGTTTGCGCCAGTGACCTCTTCGGTCTTGACGACCATGGCTGCGTTTTTACCCTTGATGTTGATGCCTGGCATCGTCGGTAAGTTCATGATGGTGGTACCACTGGTGGTCACAGTGGCATTGGCCGTGAGTCTTATCGAGGCATACTGGATGTTACCCGCCCATATTATTGCTGCACGTGTGAATTTTGATCGTCCCTCACGGTTTCATATCAGGCGCGTACGTTTTACACACTGGGTGCAGCTGAAATATGGCCAAGCGCTCATCTCTGTAATGCGCAAGCCCTTGATTTCGCTGTCTGCTGCCTTGTTGTTGTTCATATTGGCACTAACCTCGGTGGTTAGCGGTGCGGTCAGGATTAATTTCTTCGACTTTGACCCGTTACGGTTGTTTTACGTGGATGTATCCATGCCACCTGGTACAACTTTGGTGCGTACCCAGAAAACCGTAGCGTTACTTGAGAAACGCGTGCGCGCCGGGTTACAACCAAACGAAGCGCGAGGCGTGGTGTCATACGCCGGGCAAATGCTGACCGAGATGGAGCCGCTATATGGCGACAATCTGGGCCAGATCGTCGTCAGTTTGAATCCACAGCAAGGCGATATGCGTAGTGTGCAACAGGTGGTTGATGAGGCCAAGTCACTTGCAAGCGAGGTGCCTGGACCGGTCAATGTACGCTTTTGGGCGCTCAAGGATGGTCCGCCGACGACCAAGCCGATTGTGATCAAGGTGCGTGGTGATGATTTCGATGTGGTTCGCGCAGCCGCGGATGCACTTAAGGCCATATTGGCCGATACACCCGGTGTATCGGATATCGCGGATGACGATACCGGCGGTGCCAATGCATTGGAGTTAAGACTGAATCAGGATGCCGTGCAACGCGCCGGCTTAAATCCGGCACTGGTTGCACGCTTGGCACGCTTGTATGCCGATGGTGAAATCGTCACCAGTCTAAGGGTCGAGGGCGAAGAAGTTGATGTGCGTGTTCGCGCCAAACCACAACCATTATCCGATATTGGCGCCTTGCTTCGATATACCATATCACTACCCGATGGGGGTGAAATTGCATTTGGTGAACTGGTCGAGGCAATACCGGGGCAAGCGAAGGGAAATATCCGGCATTACAATTTTCGCCGTGCGATTACCGTGGATGCTGAACTGGATAAAGACGTACAGGATACCGGTGAAGCAGTCGATCAGGTGCTGGAACAATGGGCAATGATTCGGCAGCGTTTCCCGAGTATCGACCTTGATTTAAGCGGTGAACTGGATGATATTCAGGAAAGCCTGGACTCATTATTTGTCCTGTTCCTGCTCGGGATCGGTTTGATCTACATGATTCTAGGTGCGCAGTTTAAGAGTTACTTCCAACCACTGTTGATCATCGCTACGGTACCCATGGCGTTTACCGGCGTGGCGTTTGGCCTGCTGATCACCGGTAACCCCCTGAGCATGTTTACCATGTACGGTGTAGTCGCATTGGCCGGTATTGCGGTGAATTCGGCCATCGTCATGATCAGCGCTGCCAATACCCGGCTCAAGCAGGGTATGACCGTGACGCATGCAATCTTGTTTGCTGCAAGACGGCGCGTGATTCCAATTTTAATTACATCGCTGACCACGATCGGCGGGCTGTTTTCTTTGGCTACCGGTCTTGGCGGCCATTCGTTGCTGTGGGGCCCGGTCGCCACAGCGATCGTCTGGGGACTTTCTGTGTCGACGATCCTGACGTTATTTGTGATTCCGTTGCTGTACCGTGTGTTCATGCAGTTTTCGCATGAACGGTCAGCATAATCAGGAACCAAAGCAATGGCGTGTGTATTGATTGCAGGGGGCAACAAGCGCTGCAGCAACGCACCTCTTAAGGAAACTCTGATTTATTCTGTGTTTCCGCGGTACCCGATTCCAGGGCAAGGATTGTTCCAGACAATCTTCTTGCATTCCCTCCATCTCGGCAATTGCTCCTGCATTGTTCTAACTTCCGCCATCCTTGGCGGTCGCAGGAGGTCCGATGGAGGACGACTCCATGGATTTGAACACGGATGTTCTTATTTTGCGGAGCCCATGGATGGGCGAGAGCAATGGAGGAGGTAGAATTGCGTCGGGAACAGCAATCGAGCAATCGAGCAATCGAGAGTCGCGTCGGGAACGAAGACCGAGCAATTGCCAAGGAGACAAAGCCGAGGAAACCAAAGCCGAAGGAGGTGCCGCCAAAATCGACACCCGTAGGGGGATTGATATTGCAAGGAAAACTAAAATGTGTTTTCGTTTTCCGTGCGCTAATCATTCCTAGATGGAATTATTCTTAAGCTTCCTTAAGGCAAGCGTTACCGGTTTTACACGCCCGGTTACCGCGAGGGCTACGGTGCGATGCCCTGAACCACAAATACCATCCGCCTGAAATCATTTAACCGGTTGATTGATAAAAGAATAATAAACTGGTGAATGATGAATCATGGATTGACCGATCTAATTGTTGACTATTTTACTTGGTTAATATACCTTGTACAGTTGTCAGGAATTAGTGAGTGAGAACGACCATGCGACTATCTACGAAAGGGCGGTATGCCGTCACAGCCATGCTGGATCTTGCAATCCACGAAAACAAGGGACCCATCACATTGGCAAGTATCTCCCAGTGTCAGGGGATCTCGCTTTCATACCTTGAGCAATTGTTTTCACGACTACGCCGTGCCGGCTTGGTTGAAGGGGTGCGCGGACCGGGTGGTGGGTACCGGTTGTCCCGTGATGGGCAGCACATTTCGGTGGCCGACATCATCAATGCTGTGGATGAATCCTTTGATGCGACACGTTGCCAGGGCCGGGCAGATTGCCAAGACGGAGAAAAATGCCTGACGCATGAATTGTGGACCGATCTCAGCGACCAGATTCAAGGGTTTTTGAGCAACATTACCCTGGGCGAATTTATCAATCGCCCCCAGGTGCGCGAGATCATCGCCAATGTTCAGCGCACAGGTTCAGATCGGGTATCCGCTGCTGCCTGAACCCCTTTTCGTCAGCGCGTGTTGGCCAGTTTGAGCGCAGTATCGGCACACACGCCTGCCGCCCGCCATACAGATCTTTTTTTCTTCATCGCTTAGTGGCGTACGGTTGCCGATGCCGGCCAGGTGCGATGGTCCATAGGGTGTGCCGCCCGTTGAGGTTTCGGCTAGTACACTTTCAATGTTGGGCACACCTGTGATGATCATACCGTGATGAGTGGCAGCATCATCGATAGCAAGGTTGTTTCCTGGCCACCATGCATGCTCGTGTTGAGGTAAAGACCAGGGCCGGTTTATCCGCCAGCGATCCTTTCATCTATAGTTCAAGAGTTGAGTCGATAAAATATTTAAGTGGAGCCGCCATGTTACCAAAGCGCGCGGGACTGCCAAGCGCAAGTTCGGTGCAATGCTCCAGGTCATCTGCGGTAGCATAGGGATCGCCTTCTTCAGGTACGTCCGGCCCAGTGTGCTTCGCACACGGTGGATGCTGAAGGTACCGTGCGGAGTTCGGCCTTAGCACCGTTAATTTCCTCGATGCCGCGGGTAGTCAGGCGCGCCATCTCCCGTGTTGCGCCATATCGTGTGTAGTACAGGATTAAAATGTTCGTCTTTCGTGCTTCATCACCTAATTAATTTTTTAACACATACACCTGTCAATCGATAGAATCATGTAACCTATCATCAAACTTGGCAAACTATTTAATTCCATGAATTTTTTGCGATTTCTGGCCCGTCGCTTTACTGAAGACCGTTGTACGCACGCGGCTGCCTCGCTTGCATATGTCACCCTTTTGTCTTTGGTGCCATTAATGGCCGTTGGGCTATCGTTTTTTACTGCCTTTCCAATGTTTGCGGATTTTTCCCAGGACATCCAGGATTTTATCTTTAAAAATTTCGTACCTGCGTCGGGCGAGGTCGTGCAACGGTATCTACAACAATTTGCATCAAAGGCCAGTCGGCTAGGTATTGCAGGTCTGGTAGTATTGATCGCCACCGCGTTATTGTTGATGGCAACGATTGATTCTTCCTTGAACCGCATCTGGCGGGTACGCCGGCATAGAAAATTAATGGGTTCTTTTCTGGTTTATGGCGCCGTTCTGACCTGGGGCCCGATTCTGATTGGTGTAGCATTGGGTGTATCTTCCTATCTGTTTTCATTGCCGTTTGCAACAGGTGCTGCCGATACCATTGGCGGCAAGGCACGCATCCTGCAGTTGATGCCATTCTTGTTAACCGCATTGGCTTTCACCCTGCTTTATCTCATTGTGCCCAACCGCCGGGTGCGTTTTAAGCATGCACTGGCCGGTGGATTGCTCGCGGCATTGCTTTTTGAATTCGCCAAGCGGGCTTTTGCGGCCTATATCACCCATTTTCCAGCCTATGAGGCTATTTATGGTGCGCTCGCTGCAGTGCCGATCTTTCTCGTGTGGATATATCTTTCCTGGTTGGTGATCCTGCTTGGTGCTGAACTGGCAGTTACGTTAGGTATCTATCGTTATGCTGTAGCCGGTCAACCGAATACGTCCGCCGGACGGTTTATTTACAGTATCGCAATTATTTCGGAACTTTGGCGAGTTCAAAAGGAAGGTAAGGGCATGTCGCTTAAAGATCTTCTGAAACAGATTCCCGACCTGGCAGAGGAACCAATGCGCGAAATTTTGTATCTGTTGGTTCAGTCGAAGATGATACAACGCAACCGGGAAGGCCGCTGGTTTTTAGCGCGCGATCTGGATGAAGTCAGTTTGCTGGAGCTATTCCGCAGTGGTGACTACGGTTTGCCGGACATGGGGGGCGACTGGAGCACCCGTGAACCCTGGGGTTTGCGCCTGAAACAGGCTTTAAATGACATCGATCAGCATATTGGTCAGGATATGCAGGTTACGCTTAAATCACTCGTAGATGGGCATGATGAAGCCCGTATTGAATCTGATACAACCTTACCTGGCAAGGAATGATTGTTAAGGTCTAATCCATGCAAGACCTTCCCTATGTCATGCAAGAGTTAACAATCAATGAACTTTCGATGAAAGACTACTCACTCAAGATAAACTGTGCGCGCACAACACCGGTTATGACGTTTTGAATGTTGCCCGTACAGATCGCGTGCGGGCGACAGCATGCATTGCAGACAAATATATGCAATCGTTAGCTGCCGGTGCTAGTGTCAATGTTAAGGTGTCTGGAAATGTCTATCAGGACAGGGTGATCAGGTTGACGACAGATGGTATCGGGGGGTGTTGTGGTTGTTGAGCTTGAAGCTACAGTGGCATTGAAGGCCGGTCAGCCCGCAGTGTTGGTATTGCCGCGTTGACCTGCAAGCATTGCCTGGTGTTGGGACTTGTTCAAGGGGTTTTTTACCGCTCGACGGCACGCATGAAGGCGATGGAACTTGACTTGACTGGCTGGGTCAGAAATCTACCGGATGGCGATGTCGAGCTTGTCGTCTGCGGCGCGGATGACAAGGTTAGTGAGTTTATTGAATGGTTGTGGAAGGGCCCGCCTGCGGCGCGCATTGAAAGCGTGCGTTGTAAGGATATTGAGTCCCAGGTATTCGAGAGCTTTGGTGTTCGTTGACCTGGAAATAGAGTTAAAAATATGAATCGTGTCATGCAGCGATTGTTTATCTGGTAGTCTTGGCAAGAATAATGAGACGTACGTTTATATGATTCGACAGATAACAGCTACTGATAATTCAAAAGATAGCGAACTTGATCTACGCAATCTTGTAACCAGTATGACTGCCGACAGGTTGCTTAGTCGCAAGGATGCGGACCAGGTGCTTGCTGATGTACGCCCTAAAGATCTCAAGGAGAAACACCCGATACAATTTATTGGCGATTTCAACTTTAAAAGCGCCAATGGCAGTCACAATATTTTGAGCGAAGAAGCCTTGTGTGAATGGCTCGCAGAAAAGGCAGGCCTGGAATATCGACGTATTGATCCACTCAAGATCGATGTTTCTGCAATAACGGGAACCATGTCGTTCAGCTATGCTTCAAGGCTCAAGATTCTGCCGCTCGAAGTGCATGACGACAGTATTGTGATTGCCACTGCACAGCCATACATGTGCGCCTGGATGCCCGATCTTGCACATATTCTGCAAAAGGATGTTGTTCGCGTTATTTCAGCTCCGTCAGATATCGACCGCTATACACTCGAGTTTTTCAGCCTGTCGCGATCCGTTGATGGTGCAGAAGGTCAGGATATGCAGACACCGAGTGGCATCAGCAACCTTGAGCAACTCGTCAAACTCGGTGAAGCAGGGCAACTGGATGTTAACGATCAGCATATTGTCCATGTTGTTGACTGGCTGCTGCAGTATGCCTTTGATCAACGAGCCAGTGATATTCATCTTGAACCTCGCCGTGATACCAGCAATATTCGTTTCAGGATTGATGGCATTTTACACCTCGTCTATGAAATCCCTACCGCGGTTATGAGCGCGGTTACCAGTCGGTTGAAGGCGATTGGGCGCATGGATGTTGTTGAGCGTCGTAGGCCGTTGGACGGTCGATTAAAAACGAAAACACCACGAGGCAGAGAAGTGGAATTGAGACTGTCGACGTTACCGACAGTTTTTGGGGAAAAAATGGTTATTCGCATCTTTGATCCTGACGTGTTGGTAAAAAGTTTCCACGAGATGGGCCTTAGTGATGACACTGTGGCTGCCTGGGAAGAGCTGGCTGAGCAACCTCACGGTATCATACTGGTCACTGGGCCAACTGGTACCGGCAAAACAACCACGCTTTATTCAACGTTGAAACACCTGGCAAAGCCTGAAGTTAATGTGTGTACTATTGAAGATCCAATAGAAATGGTTGAGCCAACATTTAATCAGATGCAGGTGCAGCCGTCGATTAACCTTACGTTTGCAGATGGTGTGCGTGCATTGTTAAGGCAGGACCCTGATATCATCATGGTGGGTGAGATCCGCGATATCGACACTGCTGAAATGTCAGTTCAGGCGGCACTGACCGGGCATCTGGTGTTTTCAACGCTGCATACCAATAGCGCTGCTGCTGCAATTACGCGTTTGCTAGAAATTGGTGTTGCATCTTATTTGCTTAAGGCAACACTGCTGGGTGTAGTTGCGCAGCGTTTATTAAGAACATTGTGTCCACATTGCAAAGAAAAGGGCCCGCTCGATGACGAGTTATGGAAAACACTGGTTGGTACGTGGAATATACCTCAACCAAAAGAGGTGTTTCATCCGAAAGGATGTCTGGATTGCCGCAATACCGGGTACCTGGGCCGTATTGGGTTGTATGAATTACTCAAGGTAACACCGGAAATTACACACCTCATCAGTTCGGATGTAGAGGCAGCCACCATTTCACAGCAGGCACAGAAACAAGGTATGCAGCCGTTGGTTATCAGTGGCGTGCACAAGGTTGCAGCGGGGTTAACGACCGTTGAAGAAGTGTTGCGTGTAGCAGGTGCGTATCACTGAATAGTTCATGGCTGTTCGTTTAGAATGTAATAACCTGGTAGCCTTCGGTAATGAGTTTGCGAAAACTTGGATGGCCTTCATATTCACCCATCATCGGTATGCCATCGGCTTGAACTTTATCGCTGACAGAAAATGCATTCGCGCAGTAGTCGCACACGCCACTGATCTTGTCTTTGATCGACTTATATAGACCATGGTAATTATGCTCGGGATTTGACAGCGCACCAATCCACTTGCTACCCGCGCCATCGAAAATCATCTGAACCTCGTCACCGGCCTCGGAAAATTCCTTGACGGCTTCCATGGCATTGACCACGCGTCCCAGGGATTCATGTGTTTCGGTATCTGCCAATACAACAATTGCGACTTTGATCATCGTATGCGCTCCTAATCGAAATGTTTTTAAAACAAAGCCTGGTAGCTGGATTTGAAACCACGCAGCGAGGTTAGTTCAGGTAAATAGGAAAAAATAATGCGGTATTGTTAGCTGCCGGGGGAAGAGAGTAGTAATTCCTTGACCTTGTCTATGGGAAGATCCACGGGTTCGGCATCGCGTCTGCCTTTATATTCGATCTTGCCATCATCCAGGCCGCGCTCACTGTAAATAAAGCGATGCGGGATACCAATGAGTTCGTGATCGGCAAACATAACACCGGGGCGTGCCGGTCGATCATCCAGCAAAATGTCAATGCCTGCGTCGGTTAATTCTTTATAAAGTGATTCCACGGCTTCGCGCAAGCGCTGTGATTTATGCATGTTGATCGGTACCAGCGAGATCTGGAACGGGGCAATGGCATCCGGCCAGATGATGCCCTTATCGTCATGGTTTTGCTCGATGGCTGCAGCAACGATGCGTGACACGCCAATGCCATAGCAGCCCATGGTCATGGTCAAAGGACGACCCTGTTCATCCTGCACCACTGCCTGCATGGATTCGGAATACTTGGTACCGAGTTGAAATATATGCCCAACTTCGATGCCGCGCCGTATACTGAGCGCACCCTGACCATCAGGACTTGGGTCACCATCAACGACGTTGCGAAGGTCGGCAGTCTCAGGTTCGGCAACATCGCGCCCCCAGTTGATGCCGGACAGATGGTAGCCGTCTTCGTTAGCACCGCCGACAAAGTCTGACATGACTGCGGCACTATGGTCTGCAATAACACGCAGTTTGAGTCCAACAGGCCCGATAGAGCCCGGATTGCAGCCAATGGCTTTCTTGATTTCTTTTTCGTTGGCAAACCGGAATGGTTCAGCCACACCCTCAATTTTGCTTGCCTTAACCGCATTGAGTTCATGATCACCGCGCAGTACGAATACGATTAATGAGTTATCCTTACCTTCCACAACAATGCTCTTCGCACATTGTTGTGGTGTAACTTTAAGAAACTCGCTGACTTCATCAATCGAATGTTTGCCCGGGGTTTTAACCTTTTCCATTGATGCTGTTGGTGCTGAGCGTTCATCCGCAGGGAGTGGTGCCGGAATCATTTCCACGTTGGCAGCGAAGT
>BTQO01000027.1:0-10685 GCA_036985915.1 Gammaproteobacteria bacterium
CGCGGCGGAGGTAATGGTTATGCCGCGTTCCTGCTCCTGCTCCATCCAGTCCATGGTGGCGGCACCGTCGTGGACTTCGCCCATCTTGTGCGAAACACCGGTGTAATAAAGGATGCGCTCGGTCGTCGTCGTCTTACCGGCATCAATGTGGGCCATGATGCCAATATTGCGATAGCGCTCCAGGGGCGTACTGCGTGACATGTCCAATTCCTTACCAACGGTAATGCGCAAAGGCTTTATTGGCTTCCGCCATACGGTGCGTTTCTTCGCGCTTCTTTACCGCGGAGCCGCGGCTTTCGAGCGCGTCCTGTAACTCACCGGCCAGCCGGGCTGCCATTGATTTTTCACTGCGTTTACGGGCTGCATCGATAATCCAGCGCATCGCCAGCGTCACTTGCCGGCTGCCACGTACTTCGATCGGTATCTGATAGGTAGCGCCGCCGACACGCCGTGATTTGACTTCCACCGCAGGGCGAACGTTTTCCAACGCCTTGTCCAGCATCTCGATGGGATCGCCGCCGCTCTTCGTCACAAGGCTATCCAGTGCCGAGTAAACAATCTTTTCCGCAATGGATTTCTTGCCGTCGAGCATCAGGATATTAACGAACTTGGCAAGGCGCTCACTGCCGTATTTTGGATCCGGTAGTATGTCGCGTTTCGGTGCTTGGCCTTTTCTGGACATGGTGCCTGACCGCTACTGCTTGGGACGTTTTGCGCCGTATTTGGAGCGGCCCTTGCGGCGGGATTCGACACCGGAGGTATCCAGGCTGCCACGCACGATATGATAGCGCACACCCGGTAAATCCTTGACGCGCCCGCCCCTGATCAATACCACCGAGTGCTCCTGCAGATTGTGGCCTTCTCCCCCTATATAAGAGGTGACTTCCATGCCATTGGTCAGTCGCACACGCGCCACCTTGCGCAGGGCTGAATTTGGCTTCTTTGGCGTGGTGGTATAGACGCGCGTGCACACCCCGCGACGCTGTGGACAAGCGTCCAGCGCGGGTACGGTACTCTTGTCTTTTACACGGCTGCGCGGCTTGCGCACCAGCTGGTTAATCGTTGCCATAAGAAACAAAATCCTAATGGGAGAGCCTTAAATCACTGGCCCGTAAACGCACGACAGGCCGGACAGCCGGCCTGCAGAGGAGCGGCATTCTATGCACGCCCCCTTATGCTGTCAAGCATTAATCGTATACCCAAAACCTGGGCGTTTAGTCCTGTGCAAACGCCGATACCTAAAATGAAAGCACCACCCACTATTCCGTATCGGTCGTGACCTCCTCAACACTTTCGGCCGCTGCCTCGGGGGTCTCAAACACAGACTCGGGACCCGTCTCCTGGGCTGCCTTTTCAGCCTCTTTTTGCCGCGCTTCACGACGCGCGGCATGAAATGCTAGGCCGGTGCCGGCCGGAATCAGACGACCCACGATCACGTTCTCCTTCAACCCCCTTAAGCTATCATGCTTGCCACTGACGGAGGCTTCAGTCAACACCCTGGTGGTCTCCTGGAAAGAGGCCGCGGAAATGAACGACTCGGTCGCTAAAGAGGCCTTGGTGATACCCAGTAGTACGGGTATGTATCGACACGGCTGCCCGCCCTCGGCCGCGACCTTGTCATTCTCATCCAGCATCCGGGAACGCTCTACCTGCTCGCCCTTTAAGAATCGGGTATCGCCTGGATCGGTAATCTCGGCCTTACGTAACATCTGCCGTACGATGACCTCAATATGTTTGTCATTAATACGCACGCCCTGTAAACGGTATACATCCTGGATCTCCTTCACCATATAAGAAGCCAGTGCTTCCACGCCCAGTAGTTTCAGAATGTCATGCGGTGTCGGCTCGCCATCGACGATGATTTCACCCTTTTCCACATGCTCACCGTCAAACACGGCGACATTGCGCCATTTCGGAATCAGTTCCTCCACCTGCTCGCCATCCACATCGGTAATGACCAGGCGTTGCTTGCCCTTGGTATCCTTGCCAAAGCTGACCGTTCCACTGGCCAGTGCCATAACAGCCGGTTCCTTGGGTTTTCTTGCTTCGAACAAATCAGCCACGCGAGGCAGACCGCCGGTAATGTCACGCGTCTTGGATGACTCCTGCGGAATACGCGCAATCACATCGCCCACCGCCACTTTAGCGCCATCTTCAAGACTAATGATGGCACCCGATGGCAGGAAATAATGGGCTGGAATCTGGGTATCAGCGAGATTCAGATCCTTCCCCTTGCCATCGACCAGTTTCATCATCGGTCGAAGGTCACGACCTGCCGTACCCCGCTGCTTCGGATCAGTAACCGCCATACTGCTTAAACCGGTAATCTCGTCGGTTTGCCGCGCCACGGTAACGCCCTCAAGAAAGTCACTGAATTTCACGCGGCCATCCACTTCGGTGATCACGGGATGTGTATGGGGATCCCAGTTAGCCACGATCTGGCCGGCTGTTACATCCGAATTATCTGCAATGCTCAGCACAGCACCGTACGGAATCTTGTATCGTTCACGCTCCCGGCCATGCTCATCAATAATGGCAAGCTCGCCGGAGCGCGATACGGCCACAAAATTACCCGATTTCTTTTGCTCGACGACTTTGATGTTCTTGTACAGCGCAGCGCCCTTGCCTTTGACCTGGACATTGCTGATGGCTGCCTGACGGGATGCCGCGCCACCAATATGGAAGGTACGCATGGTGAGTTGGGTACCGGGCTCGCCGATACTTTGTGCAGCAATCACACCCACAGCCTCACCCACATTCACCAGATGACCGCGTCCCAGATCACGTCCGTAGCACGCAGCGCAGATACCGTATCGTATGTCACAGGTAATCGCGGATCGGACCTTGATCTCATCCACACCAACCGACTCAATACGGTCAACCCAGCCTTCATCGAGCAGGGTTCCGGCTTTCACTACCACTTCGCTTGAGCCTGGTAAAACAACGTCGGCCGCAACGACCCGGCCCAACACCCGTTCACGCAAGGCCTCGACGACATCACCGCCTTCGATGATCGGCGTCATGATGACACCATGACTGGTACCGCAATCCTCATCGGTGACCACCAGATCCTGAGAGACATCGACCAGGCGGCGTGTTAGATAACCTGAGTTGGCCGTCTTCAAGGCCGTATCCGCCAAGCCCTTTCGCGCACCATGGGTTGAGGTGAAGTACTCCATAACATCCAGGCCTTCACGAAAATTGGCCGTAATCGGGATCTCGATGATTGATCCATCCGGCTTTGCCATCAAACCACGCATACCCGCCAGCTGCCTGATTTGTGCTGCCGAACCGCGGGCGCCGGAATCGGCCATGATGAAAATCGGATTCATGGACGGCTGGATCACCTTGTTACCTGCTGCATCGGTGACTTCCTCGGTACTGATACGCGCCATCATGGCCTTGGCCACCTGCTCACTGGTATGCGACCAAATATCAACAACCTTGTTGTATCGTTCGCCATCGGTCACCAGGCCCGCTGAATACTGACGCTGGATCTCCTTGACCTCTGATTCTGCTTCGCCAAGGATCTTTTCTTTTTCATCAGGCACGAGCAGATCACCAACGCCCACGGTGACACCCGCCTTGGTGGCATAGGAAAAGCCCGTGTACATCAGTTTGTCGGCAAATACCGCGGTATCCTTCAGACCCAAGCGTCGATAGCAATCATTGATGAGATTCGAAATCGCACGCTTGTTGAGCACCTGGTTGATCAAATCATACGACATGCCTGATGGCAGAAGGTTGGCCAGCAAAGCCCGACCCACTGTCGTGTCATAGATCTTGCGTTGTTCATTGATCACGCCATCCTGATTAACAACCTGCTCTGTCACACGTACTTTCACCTTTGCATGCAATGCGATCTGGCGCGATTCATAGGCCCTGTGTACTTCGGTTACATCACTAAAGACCGTACCCTCACCCTTGGCGTTAACACTTTCCCGGGTCATGTAGTAGAGCCCGAGTACGATATCCTGGGTTGGCACAATAATCGGCTCACCATTGGCTGGCGACAGAATATTGTTACTGGATAGCATCAATGCGCGCGCTTCCAGCTGCGCTTCGATAGACAGTGGTACATGGACAGCCATCTGGTCACCATCGAAGTCTGCATTGAATGCCGTACAGACCAGCGGGTGCAGCTGAATTGCCTTGCCTTCAATCAACATAGGCTCGAAGGCCTGAATACCCAGCCGGTGCAGTGTAGGTGCGCGGTTTAGCAACACCGGGTGCTCGCGAATCACTCCTTCCAGAATATCCCAGACTTCGGCACCTTCACGTTCAACGATTTTCTTCGCCGCCTTGATGGTTGTTGCCAACCCCCGCCTTTGCAGTTTGCTAAACACAAAAGGTTTAAACAGTTCCAATGCCATCTTTTTCGGCAGACCGCATTGATGCAATTTTAGTGTCGGCCCAACCACGATGACTGAACGACCCGAGTAATCAACACGCTTGCCAAGCAGATTCTGCCGGAAGCGACCCTGCTTGCCCTTGATCATGTCTGCCAATGACTTAAGCGCGCGCTTGTTGGTACCGGTAATGGCACGACCACGACGGCCATTGTCCATCAGGGCATCGACTGACTCCTGCAACATACGCTTTTCATTGCGCATGATGATATCCGGCGCATTCAGTTCCATCAGTCGTTTCAGACGGTTGTTACGATTGATCACCCGGCGGTACAAATCATTGAGATCAGAGGTTGCAAACCGGCCGCCATCCAACGGTACCAATGGACGCAAATCAGGCGGCAATACCGGCAAGACCTTCATAACCATCCATTCCGGACGGTTACCCGAATCATTCAATGATTCGACCAGTTTTAAACGCTTGGCCAATCGTTTCAGCTTGGTTTCAGCCTTGGTTGATGCAATTTCCTCACGCAAGGTAGCTGCTTCTTCTTTCAGGTCAATTGATTTAAGCATTTCATAGACGGCTTCGGCGCCCATGCGTGCATCGAATTCATCACCATATTCCTCGATCGCCTCGAGATACAATTCTTCTGAAAGTAACTGGCCACGTTCCAGTTGCGTCATACCCGGGTCAATCACCACAAAGGCTTCGAAATACAACACGCGCTCTATTTCGCGTAATGTGATATTGAGTAACAGGCCAATACGTGAAGGCAATGATTTCAAATACCAGATATGTGCTACTGGGCTGGCCAATTCAATATGCCCCATACGTTCACGCCGTACTTTTGCCAGCGTGACTTCAACACCACACTTTTCACAGACAACACCACGGTGTTTCAGACGCTTGTATTTCCCGCACAAGCACTCATAGTCCTTGTTTGGACCAAAGATCTTGGCGCAGAACAAACCATCGCGTTCCGGCTTGAACGTGCGGTAATTGATCGTTTCCGGTTTCTTTACTTCGCCATATGACCACGAACGGATGGTTTCCGGTGAAGTAAGCCCGATGCGAATTGCATCAAAGTCTTCGGTCTGTACTTGCTGGCGTAACAAATTAAGCAGGTCTTTCATTGCGTTATCCCGTAAATCAATTCTGTTCTAATTCAATGTTGATGCCCAACGAGCGAATTTCCTTGATGAGCACATTAAAAGATTCGGGCATACCCGCCTCCATGCTGTGATCACCATCAACGATGTTCTTGTACATCTTGTTTCGACCGTTCACATCATCCGATTTAACCGTCAACATCTCCTGCAGTGTGTAGGCGGCGCCATAGGCCTCCAGCGCCCATACCTCCATCTCACCAAAGCGCTGACCACCAAACTGTGCCTTGCCACCCAGTGGTTGCTGGGTTACCAGGCTGTACGGACCCGTGGAACGAGCGTGCATCTTGTCATCAACCAGATGATTCAGCTTGAGCATGTACATGTACCCGACCGTAACATCGTGATCGAACGCTTCGCCGGAACGGCCATCGTAAAGTTTGATCTTGCCGCTCTCCGGCAATCCGGCCAGTTTGAGCATCTTGTGGGTCTCGTCCTCTGTCGCACCATCAAACACCGGTGTCGCCATTGGGACACCCTCACGCAGATTCTCTGCCAGCGTCATAATCTCTTCATCGTTCAAGGACTTGAGATCTTCCTTGGAACCCCCGGTCTTGTTGTAGATCGTATCGAGCAGGCTCCGAAGATTGGATACTTTCGCCTTTTTATCCAGCATCTCACCGATCTTTAATCCCAGGCCCTTGGCCGCCCAGCCGAGATGAGTTTCCAGCACCTGGCCGATATTCATACGTGATGGCACACCGAGTGGATTCAGTGCGATATCAATAGAGGTACCATCGACCATGTAAGGCATATCCTCTTCAGGCACGATCATTGAGATCACGCCTTTGTTGCCATGACGACCGGCCATCTTGTCGCCCGGCTGTATACGTCTTTTCACAGCCAAATACACCTTGACCATCTTCAGCACACCAGGCGCCAGGTCATCCCCCGCGGTGATCTTGTGACGCTTTTCATCATAACGACGGTCAAATTCACGACGCATTGCTTCGAGCTGATCCACCATTTGCTCCAGCTGGCGATTGATTGACGCGTTTTTGAGCGTAATCTCAAACCACTTCTCGCGTGGCATCTCATCCAGCATGGCCTGTGTAATCTTGGCGCCGGCAGCCACGCCTTTTGGACCCTTTTCGGCAGTCCGGCCAACAAGCAACTTCTGGACACGCAGATAAATGTCGCTTTCCAGGATCCGTTGCTGATCACTCAGATCCTTATTGACCTGTGTCAGTGCTTCCTGCTCGATCGCCAATGCCCGGTTATCCTTTTCAACACCGTCCCGTGTGTAGATCTGGACATCGATCACCGTGCCATCCATGCCAGGTGGTACGCGCAACGAGGTGTCCTTCACATCGGATGCCTTTTCACCAAATATGGCACGCAGCAATTTTTCCTCAGGTGTCAGTTGGGTTTCACCCTTCGGCGTGACCTTGCCAACCAGGATATCGCCCGGTTTGACTTCAGCGCCGATATACACAACACCCGATTCATCGAGTTTCGACAGCGCAGATTCACCGACATTGGGAATATCCGCCGTTACCTCTTCCGACCCAAGTTTGGTATCACGCGCAACCGCAGTGAGTTCCTCAATGTGAATCGTTGTAAAGCGGTCTTCGCGCACCACCCGCTCCGAAATCAGAATGGAGTCCTCGAAGTTGTAGCCATTCCACGGCATGAAGGCCACCAGCAAATTCTGTCCCAATGCCAGTTCGCCCATATCGGTACTTGGACCATCGGCAAGTACATCACTGCAAGAAATCACATCGCCTGTCTTGACCAGTGGACGCTGATTAATACAGGTGTTCTGATTCGAACGTGTGTATTTGGTCATGTTGTAGATATCAACACCCGGTTCACCGGCAACTGTTTCATCGTCATTCACGCGGACAACAATACGGCCAGCATCCACTGCGTTAACCACGCCACCTCGTTTAGCAACAACCGTAACACCTGAATCAGCGGCCACCGTACGCTCGATACCGGTACCCACCAATGGCTTTTCAGTCCGTAAGGTTGGCACAGCCTGTCGTTGCATATTTGAACCCATGAGCGCGCGATTGGCATCGTCATGCTCCAGGAACGGGATCAGGGCAGCTGCGACCGACACGATCTGCCGCGGTGATACATCCATGTACTGCACTGTGTCCGGTGCAGACAGGGTGAACTCATTGCGGTGACGAGATGGGATCAACTCATCGACGAGACGACCCCTGGCATCTGCGCGAACATTGGCCTGCGCGATAACGTGCTCACCTTCCTCAATTGCTGACAGATAATCCACTTCGTCGGTGATCCGCCCTTTCTTCACCTTACGGTACGGTGTTTCCAGAAAACCGTATTCGTTGGTGCGTGCATACACGGCCAACGAGTTAATCAAACCGATGTTGGGGCCCTCCGGTGTTTCAATCGGGCACACGCGGCCATAGTGTGTCGGGTGCACGTCGCGCACCTCGAATCCGGCACGTTCACGGGTCAAACCACCCGGACCCAATGCGGAAATACGCCGTTTATGCGTAACTTCAGACAGCGGGTTATTCTGGTCCATAAACTGGGACAACTGACTGGAGCCGAAGAATTCTTTCACCGTTGCCACAACCGGTTTTGCATTGATCAGGTCCTGTGGCATCAGGCCTTCGCTCTCGGCGATCGCCAGGCGTTCCTTTACGGCACGTTCAACACGAACAAGGCCGATGCGGAATGCGTTCTCGGCCATCTCGCCGACACAACGAACACGGCGATTACCCAGGTGATCGATATCATCGACCACGCCTTCACCATTACGAATGCTGATCAGGACCTTCATGACATCGATAATGTCTTCCCTGGACAGCACGCCTTCGCCAGTCACTGATTCACGCGCCAGGCGCCGGTTGAATTTCATCCGGCCAACAGCAGACAGGTCATAACGGTCCTCACTGAAGAACAGGTTATTAAACAGGCTGTTTGCTGCATCCTTGGTCGGCGGCTCACCGGGCCGCATCATGCGGTAA
The DNA here is from genome assembly GCA_036985915.1 of Gammaproteobacteria bacterium. Classification (GTDB taxonomy): domain Bacteria; phylum Pseudomonadota; class Gammaproteobacteria; order JAJDYQ01; family JAJDYQ01; genus BTQO01. Next base: position 8,468 of record BTQO01000027.1, read on the forward strand.
ATTTCTACCAAGGCATCCCACTGTGTACTGGTAGGGTCAATACGCAGGGTCTGGGAAATATACGGGCCACGATCCAGGTCATTGATGTACAACACACGTATTTCTAAGATACCGATCTTCTTGATTGCTTCGAGTATCTCTTCGGTGATTTCATCATTGGCATTGGCGATAATCTCACCTGTTTCCGTGTCAATAATGTTGTGCGATAGCACCCTGCCTAACAGGTACTCTTCGGGTACCATTAACTTTTTGGCGCCCGACTTAATCAGCTCCTGAATATGGCGCGCCGTAATACGACGCCCCTCTTCAACGATTACCTTGCTCTTGACCTTAATGTCAAAGGCTGCTGTTTCGCCACGTAAACGCTCCGGGATAAGGTCCATTTCGATACCAGACTTTACGAAACGGAACGTATTGGTATCGAAAAACAGATCGATCATTGACTCGGTTTCCAATCCAAGCGCGCGCAACAAAATGGTTGCTGGCAACTTGCGGCGGCGGTCAATGCGCACAAACAGGCAATCTTTGGGATCGAATTCAAAATCCAGCCACGAACCACGGTAGGGGATCACACGTGCTGAATACAAAAGCTTGCCCGAAGAGTGTGTTTTGCCTCGATCATGATCAAAGAACACGCCCGGCGAGCGGTGCAATTGGGATACGATCACTCGCTCTGTGCCATTGATGACAAACGTACCGTTGTCAGTCATCAATGGTAGTTCACCAAGATAGACTTCCTGCTCCTTGATGTCCTTGACCTTTTTGTTTTTGGCCGATGACTCCTTATCGTAAATAATCAGGCGGGTCTTGACGCGCAATGGTGCCGCATAAGTCAAACCACGCATCTGACATTCCTTAACGTCGAATACCGGTGTGCCGAGTTCATAACTGACGTATTCCAGTGCTGCATACCCATTGAAGCTGACGATTGGGAGCACTGTCTTGAACGCAGCATGCAGACCTTTGTCCCGGCGTTCTCCCGGTTCGACATTTGCCTGCAGAAACTCACGGTAGGAATCCAGCTGAATTGCCAGGAGATAGGGTACCTCCAGCACACTCGTACTTCTGCCAAAATTCTTACGTATACGTTTTTTCTCGGTAAAACTGTAGCCCATCGGGTCTTCCCTCTAGATATCGATCAATCGCACAACAGGTTCAGTAATCGCTTGCTGCGTTCACTAAAAATGCAAAACCATTGCCAGCAACCGGATGAAAACGCGCCGGCAATGTGTTTATTGTCCCGCTACTTAAGTTCAACAGTAGCACCGGCTTCCTCAAGATCCTTCCTGATCTTTTCGGCTTCGTCCTTAGCAACGCCTTCTTTCACGTTGGCAGGTGCGCCTTCAACCAGTGCCTTGGCCTCACCCAGTCCCAAGCCCGTAATTGCGCGAACTGCCTTGATGACAGAGACCTTGTTGGAACCAAAACTGGTCATATGTACATCAAATTCGGACTTCTCTTCAGCTACCTCGGCGCCACCGCCTGCTGCTGCAGGCGCTGCAGCCACTGCTGCTGCTGCGGTGACACCAAACTTCTCCTCCATCGCGGAAATAAGATCCACGACTTCCATCACGCTCATACTTGCGATGGCTTCTAAAATGTCATCTTTGGAAACTGCCATGGTATTACTCCTTCAATTATTAATCTGAATCGTTGATGTCGCGAACACCTTCATGTTGGCGACATACCGAACATAGCTTGTTTACTCAGGCGGCCTCTTTCTGTTGCCGTACAGCCTCAACGGTTCGTACCAACTTGCCAGGTATCTCGTTTAGCGTGCGGGCGAACTTACCGACCGGTGCCTTCATCACAGACATCAACATACCGATGGCCTGATCCCTGGTCGGGAGACTGGCTAACCGCTTGATCTCCGATGGATCGAGTAGTTTGCCGCCAATCGAAACAAGCCTGATAACCAGTTGCTCGTTGTCTTTGGCAAAGTCACTCAATACGCGTGCGGCTGCAGCAGGATCTTCCTGGGAAAACGCCAACATCAGCGGGCCCTGCAACTCATCGGTCATGCAGGCGAAGTCTGTATCCGCAAGTGCCCTGCGTGCCAGGGTGTTCTTGACAACGCGTAGATACACACCGCCCGAACGTGCCTTCGCACGCAAATCGGTCAGTGCCTCAACACTTATTCCGGAAAACTCCGCTGCAATCGCAGAAAGTGCAGACCCGGCAACATCAGCTACTTCGGCTACAACGGTTTTCTTTTGCT